>CAITUF010000192.1 GCA_903895475.1 uncultured Opitutia bacterium
ACGTCGGTGCGCAGGGCTTTCACCGCCTCAGCGGTTTCGTCCACATCCGCCACGGAACCACGAACGGACACCGCCAAGGCTTCGACCTGCGTAGTCAATTCTTCGACGGCTTCCGGCTTTACAGAACTACCGCTAGCGGCCACCGCGGCCTCCAAGACCTTCGCCTTGGCTTCCAAACTAGTGACGGCGGCCTTGAGCGCGTTGAGTTCAGCGGAGGCGCGCTGGGCGACCGCGGCCGCCGCGGCCTCACCGGCCTGACGAGCGGTAACTTCGATTTCGCCGACGCGACGAGAAACCGCTTCGGTGCCCGCCCGGAAATCATCCCGCAGCCCATCAATCTCGGCGGCCAACGCCGTCCGTAAACGTGCCTGCTCGGCGAGACGCTCGCGCTTGTCCCCACCATCCATCAACACGGGGACGACGACGATGAGCGAAGCACCCAAGATGCCGAGTACGGCCAGGAAGGCCTCCAGCCCGTCACGGGGATTCAGGTCGAGGCACAGGATGGCGATGACGGCGATAAAGTCGGCCGCCACTAAGTACCATTTTTCTTTAAGGATTTTTTCGAGGTCGCGGTTCATGGGGTGGGGTTGGGGTAAAGGGAAACTCAACGCGGGCGTTCGACGAAACCAACCTTGCGGTTGACCTTGGACATCGTCCGGAAGGCCGTGGCTTGGGCCTTTTCAGCGCCAGACTTGAAAATCGCGTTCAGCGCTTCGCGGTCTTTAATAAGTTCGTCGTAGCGCAAGCGGACCGGGTCGAGGGTTGCGACGACGGCGTCGGCAACGGCCTTCTTGAAATCTCCATAGCCCTTACCCGCGAACTCGGCGGTGAGCGTCGGGATATCGCGACCCGTGCAGGCCGAGAGAATGGTGAGGAGATTCGAAACGCCGGGCTTGTCTTCGCCCGGGCGGACCTCGGAACCCGAGTCGGTCACCGCCGACATAAACTTCTTACGGATCTCTTCAGGCCGGTCCGTGACGTAGACCGTGGAGGACTGGTTGGGGTCGGACTTTGACATCTTCGCCGTCGGGTCCTGCAGGGACATAATGCGCGAACCTACCTTAGAGATAAAGGGGGACGGGACCTTGAAGGTGTCCGAATAGCGGTGGTTAAACTTCTCCGCCAAATCGCGGGCCAGCTCAAGGTGCTGCTTCTGGTCGTCACCCACCGGCACGAGATCCGCATTATAGAGGAGGATATCCGCTGCCATGAGCACGGGATAGAAGAGGAGGCCCGCATCGATTGACTGCTGCTTCTTGGCCTTATCCTTGAACTGGGTCATGCGCTCCAGTTGGCCCAATGGGCACAGGCAGCCTAAAATCCAGGCGAGTTCGGTATGACCAATGACATGAGACTGCGCAAAGAGATGGCTCCGGGCGGGGTCGAGGCCACAGGCCACATATTGGGCCAGGCAGGAGTAGGTATTATCCCGGAGTTGGGCGGGGACGTGGGCGACCGTGATGGCGTGCTGGTCGACGATGCCGAAATAGCACTCATAGTCGTCTTGCATCCGACCCCAATTCAGGACGGCTCCAAGGTAATTCCCTAAATGGAGACGGCCTGTCGGCTGGGCGCAGGTCAGGACCACCGGCTTGGCGGGCTTTTTTTCGGCTAATTCGCTCATTCCTCTGGTCGCCAGCGTGGCAAGGCACAGGCTGGGCATCAAGCGGATAGGGATGTCACTGACGCTTGAAATGGCGGATTCTTCCGCCTAGATAAAACAACCCTCCTCCCCTCCTTTCCTATGCTCCTCGCTCAAGTCGCCCCCGCGACCGCTCCGGCCGCCGTTAGCTCGGCCAATAAGTTCTACATCATCGGCGACCTCGACGCCGTAAAGCCGGACATCCCTCAGAGCTGGCCAGACGTTGTCCTCCACAATCTAGGCTACATCGCCTTGGCGTTCGTCATCGGCTGGGTCGCCAAGAAGGCCCTCGGCTGGGCGGCGACGAAGTTCGAGCAAAGCCCCATCGCTGAGGCCGCCGTCGCCGCCGTCGGCAAGGCGCTCCCGACCCTCCTGCCCGCCTACGCCCTCCTGTTCATCATCAAGGAGAACGC
>CAITUF010000193.1 GCA_903895475.1 uncultured Opitutia bacterium
AAGGAGCCAGAATACCGCACGCGTTACCGCACGCGCCGCGAACTACGTAGCCACGCGCCGGCCGAAGTCCTGCCCGCGATTAAGGCGTGGGTGGCGAAGCTCGACCCCAAGGAGGCAGCCTACGAACACCACCTCTGTGAGGCACTCTGGGCAACCTGGGCGCAGAACCAGCCCGACGCTGAACTACTCCAGCGGCTGCTCCAAGCCAAGCAGTTCGAGGCCCGCGCTGCGGCCGTCGATGTGCTCCGTCACAGTTACCGCCAGATTCCTAATCACGTTGCCTTACTCCAAGAAGCGGTCCGTGACGAACACCCGCGCGTGCGCCTGACGGCCATTGTCGCGGCTACGTGGCTCGACAATGCTGAAGGCGCGAAGATCGCGCTCGAAGCCTTTCGGAAGCCCGTCGATCGCTGGGTCGGGCCAGTGCTTCATTACGCCCTCTCGTACACGCTTAAGGACGACGTCGCGACCCTCAAGGCCAGCGGCCAGCTCGACCTCGCAGATAATCCGGCCGCGGTTGAATACCTCGCGGGTAAGTCCAAGATTGGTCAGCCGCTAGCCGACACCGCCCCCAAACCGACTCGCAAGCTGACCGCCGCTGAAGACAAGGTCTTCCAGCAAGGACGCGAAATCTACTTCCGCGATGGCCACTGCGCGACCTGCCACCAAGCCGACGGCAAGGGCCTTGCGAACATCTACCCGCCCTTAGCCAAGAGCGACTGGCTCGAGGACGACGAGCGCTTGATTAAGATTATCCTCAAAGGCCTCTGGGGACCGATCACGGTGAACGGCCAAGCGTTCGACCCGAGCAAAGGCGTGCCCCCCATGCCAGGCTTCGGCGGAATGCTTAACGATGCCGAGACGGCCGCCGTGCTCAACTTCACCCGCCTTTCCTTCGGCAATAACGGCAAGCTGATCACGCCCGCGCAGGTCGCCAAGGTCCGCGCCGCCACGCAGGAGCGTACTAATTTCTACATGACCGAGGAGATCCTCAAAGAGCATCCGCTGAAGGCGACGCCGGCCAAGAAGTGATTGCTGACCTGATCTAGGAAGGCTCAGCGGTTTTGCGACGAAGGGAAACCCTTGAAGGGCGGACGTGGGTGGTTATGAAAGGTCCACCCCCACCGAAGATGCGCCGCTGCTTTACCCTACCGCTCGTCCTGCTCTGCGCTTGGACGTCCCTTGGCCACGCCGAAGAAGCCAAGCCAGGTCCGACGATGCCCGGCGTCGTCGTGACGCTCTGGTCCAAGGGCACGATGCCTGGCCAAGCAGCCACTGGCCCGGAGCGGGCGATGCCGGCGCGCGGTGATAACGTCCTGCGACTGACTGACATCTCCGAGCCGTCTTTCACGGTCTATAAAGTCGCGGCCGACAAACCAACCCCCGCGGTCATCATCTGCCCGGGTGGCGGCTACGGGATCCTCGCCTACGATAAGGAAGGCACCGAAGTCGCCGCTTGGCTCAACTCCCTCGGTATCACCGGTATCGTCCTCAAATACCGTGTGCCCAAGAATCAGGACGGCGCCTTTCAGGATATCCAGCGGGCCATGTGGCTCGTCCGCCATCGCGCCACGGAATGGAACATCGCCCGCGACCGCGTCGGGGTGATGGGTTTTTCCGCCGGCGGTCACTTGGCCGCGCGCCTGAGTACGCACGGAGGGCCCGCCACCTACCCGCGACTCGATGACGCCGATGACCAGTCCCTGCGTCCCAACTTCGCCCTCCTCGTCTACCCAGCCTATCTCGACCAGGGTCTAACAAAGCTCGTCGACGCCAAGACCGCACCGACCTTCATTGCGCACGCCGAGGACGACAAGAGCTACATCAAGGGGAGCAAGGTCTACCACGAGTCCCTCCTCGCCGCCAAGGTCCCGACCCAGTTCTTTAAGGTCGCCACGGGCGGACACGGACACGGCCTGCGCTCCGAGAAAGAAATCAAAGCTTGGCCCGACCAGTGCCGCGATTGGCTTAAGCAGATCGGGATACTCCCGGCCGCGCGCTGATTAGCGGGGGCCGCGCACGGGGTCAGGCCGTACCCAGCCTACGCCTGAACCAAAAACCGCATCATTCAGGCTAGTTTAGGTTCACCACACCAAAGGTACGGCCTGACCCCGTGTTCGGCCCCCTTCCATGCAGTCCTCCATTATACCTGTTCCCCTCCTTGCCTCCTGTCGTCCGCCCTCTAATTCTCACCTCACCCCCATGAGCGCCCGCTTTGTCCTCGCCTCCCTGTGCCTGGCCGCCCCGTTGGCGTCCGCCGCCGACCCGGTCGAATTCAACCGCGACATCCGTCCGATCCTTTCCGACAACTGCTTCTCCTGCCACGGCAACGACGCCAGCCATCGCAAGGCGAAGCTTCGACTCGATATCCGCGAGGAAGCGTTGAAGAAGGAAGCCTTCGTGCCCGGCAAGGCCGAGGCCAGCGAACTAGTGAAGCGGCTCTTTCTTACTGATCCGGATGAGATGATGCCGCCGCCCGAGTCACACAAGAAGCTGACTCTGGAACAGAAGGAGCTCCTTAAGCGCTGGGTCGCCGAAGGGGCTAAATATCAGAACCACTGGTCCTACGAAGCGCCGCGCAAGGCCGCCGTCCCTTCGACGGATAAGGCAATCGACACGCTCATCGCGGCGCGACTCAAGACCAAGGGTGTTGCACCCGCCGCCGAAGCGGATCGTCGCACCCTCGCGCGTCGCCTCCATGCCGACCTATTGGGCCTGCCGCCCACGCCCGAGGAAGTCGACGCCTTCGTGAAGGACACCGCGCCCGACGCCTACGCGAAGCTCGTCGACCGCCTGCTGGCCTCGCCGCACTACGGCGAACGCATGGCGATCGGCTGGCTCGATGTCGTCCGCTTCGCCGACACGATCGGCTACCATAGCGACACCGCGCGTAATGTCTGGCCCTACCGAGACTACGTCATTCGTAGTTTCAACCAGAATAAGCCCTTCGACCGCTTCACCCTGGAACAGGTCGCCGGCGATCTGCTACCCGACTCCGACCAAGAGGCCAAGGTCGGCTCCGGCTTCAATCGCCTGCTCCTGACCACGGAAGAAGGCGGAGCCCAGCCTAAGGACTACCAGCAACGTATGCTGAACGACCGCGTCCGCGCGGTCGGCGCCGCCTGGCTTGGCCAGACCACCGGCTGCGCGCAGTGCCACGACCACAAGTTCGACCCCTTCACCCAGCGCGACTTCTTCACCCTGGGAGCTTTCTTCGCGGACATCCATGAGCCGGATATCGGTCGCCGCGAGGAGGGCATGCTGATCGCGACGCCCGACCAGGTGAAGCGCCTCGCCGAACTCACGACCGAAATCGCCCAAGCCAAGAAGACTTTAGATGTCGCCCTAGCGTCGCTGACCGCAGCCATCGCCGCCTGGGAACAAGAGCTTGCCGAAGAAGGCAAGCCCGCGCCGGCCGCCGAGAAGACCAAGGCGAAAGCCAAACGCAAAGACGTTGATGCCAAGCTCGCCGCCCAAGCCGCACCCATTCTGAAGAAGCCAGCCGACAAGCGTTCCGCCGCCGAGAAGAACATCCTTCGCGACTACTACCTCTCCCAGCACCCTGAAGCCCTCAAGGCCGAACGCAACGCCGTCGTCCAGACGCAGAAGACCCATGACGCCTTCCGCGCCGCCATCCCGAAATCGCTCGTGACCTACAAGGCCGCCACGGCCCGTACCGTCCGCATCCTGCCCCGCGGTAACTGGATGGACGAGTCAGGCGAGATTGTTAAGGCCGCCCTGCCCCATTACCTCCCGCAGCCTAAGTTCGAAGGCCGCGTGCCCGACCGTCTCGACCTCGCCAAGTGGCTCGTTGCCCGCGAGAACCCGCTCACCGCTCGCGTTGTCATGAACCGACTCTGGGCACAGTTCTTCGGTATCGCACTCAGCAAGAACCCTGGCGACCTCGGAGCGCAAGGTGAACTCCCGCCCAACCAGGCGCTACTCGATTGGCTGGCCGTCGAATTCGTGGACGCCAAGTGGGACCTCAAGCACATGGTCCGCCTCATCGTGAACAGCCAAGCATATCGGCGCAGCTCCGTGGCCACGCCTGCGCAGACCACTGCTGACCCTTACAACCGCGAACTCGCCCGCCAGAGCCCTTATCGCCTCGATGCCGAACTCGTGCGCGACAACGCCCTCGCCATCGCCGGCCTGCTCGCACCTAAGATCGGCGGCCCCAGCGTGAAGCCGTACCAGCCCGACCGTTATTGGGAGAACCTCAACTTCCCCGTGCGCGAATATACGGCCGACAAGGACGACTCGCAGTATCGTCGCGGACTCTATGTCTGGTGGCAGCGGAGCTTCTTGCATCCGAGCATGCTCGCCTTCGACGCGCCTAGCCGCGAAGAAGCCTGCACCGACCGCACCCGCTCGAACATCCCGCAGCAGGCGCTCGTGATGCTCAACGACCCGACCTACGTCGAAGCCTCCCGCGCCTTCGCCGCCCGCGTACTCGCCGAGAACGGCGGGGATGACGCCCGCCTCACCTGGGCTTGGCGTCGCGCCCTGCAGCGCAATCCCGATGCTAAAGAACTTGGCACGCTCCGCCAGGTACTCACCGAACGCCGGGCCGCCTACAAAGCTGACCCCGCCGCCGCCAAGGAACTCTTAAAGGTCGGTCTCACGCCGCCGCCCGCGCAGGCCGACCCCGCGGAGCTCGCCGCCTGGACGCACGTCACCCGTGTGATCCTGAATCTCCACGAAACCATAACCCGCGACTAATGATCCCTCCTGAACTAAGAGCCGCGCTCACGCGCCGTGCCTTCCTAGGTAAGACCGCCCAAGGCGTCGGCGGCGTCGCGCTCGCTTCCCTGCTTGGCTCGGCCGCTTCCGGCGCACCCGGCGTGCTCTCGAGATTGCCGCTCCCCCAGAAGGCCAA
>CAITUF010000194.1 GCA_903895475.1 uncultured Opitutia bacterium
CAGACGTGTGCTCTTCCGATCTGAACTCTGCACTCCTTACTCTGTCCCCATCCCCCATCCCCTACCCCCCTATCCCCCTATCCCCCATCCCCCAAATCTCCTTCCCCCTTCCCGCTGCCTCGCTATCTTCCCCTCATGTCCCTCCCCAAAGGTTTCCGCGAATGGCTGGCCAAGGAATCTACGGCTTGGAATTCGGATGGCCTCATCGATGCCGGTCAACGTGAACGCATCCTGACACGCTACCCAGAAGAAGCCACCGACTCCGGTGCCCTCGCTTTCGCCCTGCGCACGCTGGCGGTCATGCTCTTCGGGGCATCCATCTTCCTCGTCATTAGCCATAACTGGGCCGACTTCTCCCGCGAAGGTCAGCTGGCCATCGTGTTCACGGCGCTCGCGGTCATCCAAGGCGCTGGGCTCTACTTCTTCCTCAAGGGCCAAGAACGCAGTGCCATCATCGGCCACCTGCTGGGCTGCCTGATGTACGGCGGCGGTATCGCGCTCATCGGGCAGATCTACCACCTCGACGCCCATAGCCCTGATGCCGTGCTGGCTTGGTGCATCTTCACGATTCCCTTCGCGCTCCTGCTCGACGCGACCGTTCTTCACTTGGTCGTCATCGTGCTGGCCGGGACTTGGCTGAACATGGAGACCGACCACTACGCCTGGCGAGAAACCGCCCTCCATCATAGCGAGCGCTTGGTCTTCCTGCTTTTAATCGCGCCAACCGCGATTGCCGCCTACCGACGGGCCCGACCGGCACTCGCCGGGGCCTTGGCGTGGTCGACGCTGTTCTTATGGTTCATGTTTGGCGGTTACACGCCCGCCCACGTCTTCGTACTTCCGCTGGTCATCGCAGCCCTGCACCCCAGGGGCGATCCGCGTGGTCGGGGCTTCCGATTTATCGGGGCCTTAGGCGTAGCGTTCGTCACGCTGGCGCTCGGCAGCATGGACAGCGCGAGCAATAACCGGCTGGCCGGAAACTTCCTGCGGCATGACTTCGTCTTCTCCGCCGTGACCGCAGGCTTAGCCATCTGGGCCATCGTTCGCGCCCGCCAACGCCAAGATAGCCATGCGGCCTGGCTCGGCCTCGTGGCCGTGCTCACACTCACCACGAGCCTACTCGGCAGCCTGAACGTCGACAACTTCAGGCAACGCGACCAGCTCTGGGTGCTCATCGTAGCGATCGCCAACGTGACGACGCTACTGCTCGCCGTGACGCTCATTCGCCAAGGCCTCGGCGAGAAACGCCTACGTCCCTACGTCTATGGAGCGCTCGTCTTCCTCGGTTGGCTCACTTGGCGCTACGTCGACATCGAGAAGGAGTTAGGGTACCTCGGTATGGCCGGCATCTTCCTGTTCATCGGGTTGGTCCTCTTCGGCCTCGCCATGGTCTGGCGCCAACCACGCGAGGTAGAGATTGCCGAAGAGATGCCTGACTTCCGTCCGTCCTGGCTCGAAGCCATGGTGGCGAAACTGATACCCATGCGCACACGCCTCCTTGTCGGCGCCTTGGCGCTACAATTGGGCGTCCTTGGCTGGATGGTCTACGATCACAGCCGACCGCTGGCCTCGGGTGAACGTTTCTTACTGGTCTGCGAGCCCGTCGATCCGCGTGACCTCACCAAGGGCGACTACGTGATTCTCCGTTACGGCTTCCAGTCATTCAACTCCACCCAGAAGGAAAATCTGCTGAAGGAATGGAATCAGCTGCATCCCGGCCCAACCGATTTAAATGCGTCCTTCAGTTATACGATCAAAGACGACGCCCCTATCTACATCCCCTTAAAGAAAGGGGCGGACGGTGTTGCCAGCTATGGTGAGCCAACCTTGACCCAGCCGTCCAGCAGTCCGTTCCTACTGGCCCGTAAGGGGCAAGGCCGGTGGAGCTGGAACAACGGCGACGTCCGCGCGGGTATCGAGTCCTACTACGTCGCCGAAGGCACAGGGCTAGCTTGGGAAAAACTCCGCAATACCGGCAAGCTGCTTGCGGAAGTCGGCGTGCTACCCAACGGCAAGGCCGGCCTAGTCGCCCTCAAACCCGCCCCCTTTGCCACGCTCCAGGCTTTCACCCACCAACCTTTAGAGCGCTTCTTCGTGACGATAAAGTCGGATAAGCCCGTGACCAAAATAATCAGCACGGAAACGGATTTTGCGGCGACTTTCCACCCCGCACCCGTGAACGGAAAGAATGCGGTGACGCCGAAGTTCCCGAACGAGTTCGTCCTGCTGCATACGCTTCCCGAAACGGACGTGGCTACGACGATTGAGTTCAAGAACGTGCGACTAAACAATGGCTACCTTAACGCGGAAGTTCAGGTTATCCGCGGCGAGAAACAGACCTTCACGACCCGTCCGCAAGCCGCCATCGTCATCTCGGCTAAAGACCTGCTTGGCGTGAGCGTCCGGGACGATAAACGCGCGAGTCTCCTCGAAGTCAGAATCAGGAAGTAGGCTGAGCTGACGCCAACGAAAAGGCCGGGCGGAGTTCCCTCCGTCCGGCCTTTATTTTAAAGTGAACGCGGCTTACTTCGCCGGGACGAGGTCGGCCTCGGTCAGCGGAGGCTTACCGACTTCGCTGCGCAGAGCCTTGACCTGCTCGGGCTTCACCGGTGAAGCGGCATTACCGAAGGTATTACGGACATAAGTCAGGACGGCCGCGATCTGCTCGTCGGTCTGATAGGCCTGCGCGGGCATTGGACCAGGGAGCTTATACTCCTTACCCGAGACGGTAATCGGACCCTGCAGGCCGCGGAGCTGGATGCGGATGAGGTTCTCGACGGGGCCGTTCACCCAGTTCGACTTAGCGAGGGGCGGAGCGATGGGGCCACCTTCAGCGTTCGGGCCGTGGCAGGCCGAACACGTGACGAACTGCTGCTTGCCCAAGGCCATCACGGCCGGATCGATACCAGCGGCGTGGACAACGGGCTTGATGGTCGAGATATCGAGCGGCTTAGGCTCAGGAGCCTTCACCGCAGCGGCGCCCTTCTCGAGCGTGGCCATCCAAGCGACGAGGTCACGGACTTCATTAAGCGACAGGACGCTATCCAAGGCGGGCATGCCAGAAACGGGCGCGGTCATGGCCTTCACGTCCTTACGGGCGATCCGCCAACGGTTGCCAGCGACGTCCACATCGACGAAGTCAGGCTTCTCCTGCAGCAACGTACCAGTGAGCGCGCCACCATTGGAAAGGTCGATATTTACGGTGCCATAACCAGAGACAACGGCGGCCGAGGACTGGACGACCGACTCGAGGAGGTAACGGCGATCACCACGCTTGGCGATGCCCGCAAGGTTCGGGCCGGCTTCACCGCCGGCGGCATGGGAGTCGGCCGAGGCGCGGTGACAACGAAGGCACTGGCCAGCAGGTAAGGCTTGGAAGAGCGCGAAGCCGTTGGTGGCGTCGCCGCCTTCGAGGGCTGGTAACCACTTGGCCAAGGCGTTACTCGGGTCAGCCAAAGCGGTCTTCAGCTTAGCCAAGGCATCCTTGACGGAGGCCTCTGGACGGGCCGCAGCGGCTTCCAATAACTCAATCGCAGCCGGTGACACGCCCTTAGCGGCACCGAGGGCCGAGAGCTGTTCGACGAACAGGGCTTCGACGCCCTGAGCCTGCAGCTTGGCGAGGGCTTTCCACGCGCCCTGCCGGCGGGCCGGCGAGCCGGTCTTGGCGGCATTAGAGAGTTCGACGAGGCCTTGGGCCGGATTGCGCTGCGCGAGTTCGCCAATCGCAACCATGGCTACTTCGTCCTTAGCGTCCTTGGCATATTTGTCGGCGAGCTCGACGGCGTTCGCAGGCTTACGGGCGAGGAGCATCGCCAGCGCCTTAGCACGGGCGGAACCACTGAGCTTCTGGTTAGCCGCCAACGTGGTGAGCGTATCGACCGGCAAGGAAGCCACATCGAGTTGGAACAGCGTCACGAGTTCTAAGGCGGACTTCAAAGTGTCCGAATTGCCCTTGAGGAGCTGTGGAAGCGCGGCGGTTAGGCTGGTGCGGACTTCCTTGGGATCGCGCGGAGGCAGCGGCGACCAATGGCCGGTCAACTGGTCGACGGGATAAGGATTGGCCCACTGGGCGAGGAGACGCAGGGCCTCATTGCGGACTTCGTCAGGCAGCTTCTCGTCGACGGCGACACCGACCACACGGGCAGCGTTCTGCTCACCACCGAGGCGGAAGGCGCTGTGGACCAGACGACGCAGCATGAAAGGCGTCCAAGCACGCTGATCGCGTGCGTCAAGGAGTGCGGCTACGGCCGGACGGCCGGGCTCAAAGCCGAGGTCATGAACGGCGCGGATGGCTTCATCAGCAACCACCGTGGACTTGTCGTTCACGAAGCTGGCAGCCGATGGGTCGAGGCGACGGCGGAGGGCAATCACCGCGGCGAGGCGCACGGAGGCGTTGTCATCCTTGGCCACGGCATCGAAGGCTGCCGGAGTCTGGCAGATGAGATCGATAGCGAACGACCCTGCATGGCGAAGCACCGGATCCTTATCAGCGTTTTCACGGAGCATCGTCAGGACTTCGGGCAGGTGCTTATCGGCAGCGAGGCGGCCCGCGGCAATGGCGGCAAAGGAACGCACGCGGAGTGATGGGTCGAGGATGAGTTTGCCGAGCGGAAGGTCGTTACCCTTCAGCGGGCTTTCCTGGAGGACGCGGACCGCTTGCGCGCGGACTTCGGCGTCAGCATGGCTCAGCAAGGGCACGAGGCGATTGGCAGCAGCGACACGGTCAGCCAACGGGGCAACCGGCGTGGACTTGCCGTTGAAGGCCTCGCTCGGAGCGATGGCGGCGCCACGACGGGCGAGGATACCGAGGCCCCAAATACCGTGGACGCGCTCGAGGGGATTAGCGGACTTCGTCGCGGCTTCAAAGCGGTCTGCGGCGTCGGGACGACGGGTCAGTTCAATCTGGGCCCGGAGACGGATGCGCTGGTCGTCATGCGCTAAGAGTTTGGCGAGCTCAGCGGCGCTGCGCTTGCCGAAGCCTTCCTTCATGAGGGTGGCCACCGTGGAGGCAGCCTCGGGCTTCATCATCTGCTCAGCAGACAGCGTGATAATACGGCCCGCATTGTGCGATTCCCAGCCAGTGATGAAGTCGGACACCACTAAGCGACCCTTCCAGTCGTACTCGATGTCGGTCGCCGCAACGCCCCAGAGCAGTTGGTGCGAGCTGGTCATCTTCATGCCGGCACCGGCGGGTTCGACCTTGAAGGACCAAATGCCGGATGCGCCGGCGGATCCACGGTAATCACAAATATGGAAGTGCTTAGCCTCGGCTTCGAGGTAACCAGCGCCGGGGTGGTAAGTCAGGCCAGAGGGACCCGAGCTCAGGTAAGCGGTGGGTGGGATAATGAAGGCGGGCTGCAC
>CAITUF010000195.1 GCA_903895475.1 uncultured Opitutia bacterium
AACGCTGTCCGATGTCTATGGCTTCGCAGGACTAGCTGATTTCTGGGTCGCCCACCCGCTCCTACGTATTCTCTGCGAACAGCCCGCCATCTGGGCCGTGCCGCTTTCGATCACGCTGATGATCGTCGTCTCCAAGGCCACAGCGGCGACCATCCCCGCCGACGTGCGCATGAAGATGCTCGTCCTGCACGCCCCAGAGGCCCTGGGCCTCAAGCAGGAGTACATCAAGGAACACGAAGGCTTAGGCGGCCACTGAGTCACCCCCCCCAGCACCCCCCAGCCGAGGTCACCCTCGGCTTTTTTGTGCCGACTGGCCTGGGATGGCCCCACCCTGAAACAATTTTTCGGTATTTATTTACTGTTTATCAATAAATAACAATTGAATTAAAGATATTATTAACCGATGAAGGATTACCTGTCCTATGAGTACTGCAACCACCCCCCTCCCCTCCGACATCGAGCGCAGCATCCGCCGTGCCGGCAAAGTCGGCCGTTTCCTCTGCACGTCCCTCCTGATTCTGGGGACGCTCTTCAGCGGATGGTTACTCCTAACCATCGCGACGCATCCCGAAGCCTTAGTGAAGATGAACCTCAACGCCGAGCGCAGCGCGCAAATCGCCGAGTTCAAGCAAGCCCCCGCCAAACTCGTCGCCCTCTTCGAAGCTAAGCCCGCCGAGGTCCTCACGCTCGCCAACGCGCAGAAGGAAGCGAACCAGTACCAAGACCTCGTCGACCATCCCGAGAAGCGTGGCGGCACGGTCGCGGTGATCGCCTTGCTCGCCGTGCTCGTCCTCGGCTTTATCTGGTTGGTCCGCCAACTTTTCGCAGCCTTTGCCGAAGGACAAGTCATCACGCCGGACAATGCGCGCGTGCTCAAACGGGTCGGGCTCATCACCCTGATTTGCGGCATCCTCGGGTTCAATCTCGGCGTCGTCATCGCCGGCCTGCTCAACCTCGTCCTTGGTTGGAGCCTGCAGCAGGCCCTCGCCCTCAAGGCTGAACAAGACCTCGTCATCTAAGACCCATGGCCCTCATCATCCGCCTCGATGTCGCCCTCGCGCGACGCAAGATGTCCCTGACCGACCTGTCAACGGCTGTCGGCATCACGCTCGCTAACCTTTCCGTGCTCAAGACCGGCAAGGCCAAAGCCATCCGCTTCTCCACGCTGGAAGCCATCTGCCGGGCCTTGGACTGCCAACCAGGCGAGTTGCTCGAATTTGACGCCACGACGCCACCGCTCCGCGCGGACACCGAAGACGCCTAGACCCGATGGCTACTTATCTATTCTCGGTAGCGTTCCTCGTCACGCTATTCTGGATGGTCGAGCACCTCTTCGGCAACAAACAGCAGCGCGCGTGGTGGCGGCCGCTGGTCTGGACCGACCTCTTTACCGGCGTGGTCAATGCGTTGCTGTCCAATCCACTGAATCTGGTCGTCATCAGCATCCTCGGCTTCCTCGTATTCGTGCCGACGGGTGTAATCCCACTCGAGACGTTGCGGGCCGGAAAGTATCATGGCTTCGGCCCGATTGGCGTGCTTCCGCGCCTGCCGCAGTTCCTGCTCGCCTTCGTACTCGGCGACTTCCTGCTCTACTGGATTCACCGCTGGTTCCATGGCAAGCGTCTCTGGCGGTTCCACGCCGTGCATCACAGTTCCGAACAATTGGACTGGCTGAGCGGCGTGCGCGCGCATCCCGTCAACGACGTCCTGGCCAACGCCATGCTGGTCTTCCCGTTCATTCTGCTTGGCTTCGACCCCGTCGCTGCGGCCGCCGCCGGCCCTGCGCTCGGTATCTTCGCGCTGCTGGGCCACGCCGATGTCGAATGGGATTGGGGTCCGTTCCGTCACGTCATCGCTTCGCCCGTCTACCACCGCTGGCACCACTCCAAGGACCCGGCGGCCATCGATAAGAACTTCGCGAGTTTCCTCCCGCTCTGGGATATCCTCTTCGGCACGCACTACATGCCCAAGGGCCGTAAACCGGAGGACTTCGGCATCCACGAGCCCGTCGAGCATACCGTCCTCGGCTTACTGAAGCACCCCTTTAAGCCTAGCTCGGCGGGCTTCGGGCAAAACCAGACCACGCCGCCGCCTTTACCTAGAAAGACGCCCGACAAATCCACTGAGCCAGAAACTTGAAACTTGGAAGTCCCACCGAGGGGGACTTGGATAAGGCCGTCATGACGTCCACCCGAGAAGAAGAGAACGGCGGTTACCGCCTCGTCCAGATTCTGGCCGTGCTCATCGGCGCGGGCGCCTTCGCCGCCGCGTTCGTGATGAGCCGTAAGGGCGGGCTCGTCTACCTCGACTACGTCAAGGACCCCTTTGTTCGCGACGTCATGATCGGCACCTGGATTGGCATCCCGACCGCCTTTGCCGGCGCCATCTGCGCTTACTTGGGCGGACAAGACCGCGCTTGGGATTGGATTCGTGTCGCCGCGACCGTCACGCTGACGGCTAACCTGCTCGTCCCCGCTGCTTGGCTCGTCATGGCACTGATGAAGGCCGGTATCATCGGGTTCTGATCATGGCTGGCCCGATTATCATCGTCACCCGCGGTAGTCCGCTAGCGCTGCAACAGACACGTGATGCCGCCGCGCGACTCGAAGCCGCCTTAGGCCGCCCGACGGAAGTCCGCATCCTGACCACGACAGGTGACCGCCAAGCCGCTTGGTCCTTAGAGAAGCAAGGCGGCAAAGGGCTCTTCACCGCCGAGCTCGAGCAAGCCCTGCTCCGCGGCGAAGCTGACCTCGCCATCCATAGCTCGAAGGACCTGCCGACCGAAATGCCGGCAGGCCTCGCCATCGCGGCGTGCCTCCCGCGCCAAGACGCGCGTGATGTGCTGGTCCGTCGGGCTGACGTGACTGCTCCGAACTTAATCGCGACCGGCAGCCCGCGTCGACGCGCCCAAGGTGCCCTCACCTTCCCCCAAGCCAAGTGGACCGAACTCCGCGGCAACGTGGACACTCGCCTCAAGAAGCTCGCCAACGGCGACGCCGATGCCTCTTACCTCGCCGCGTCCGGCCTCAACCGCCTCGGCATCACTGAGTGGCCTGGGCTGGTCCTAGAACCCGTGGCGCTCGACCGCATGGTGCCGGCGGCCGGTCAAGGCGCGGTCGCCATCCAGAGCCGTAGCGCGGAAGTCGCGCAGTACGTCGCGGCCGGTTGCGCCCGTACGACCTTCTCCGTCAGCGTCGAACGCCTCTTCCTCGCCAAGCTCGGCGAAGGTTGCCACACCGCTTTCGCCTGCCATCATGCGAATAACCGTATCGCGCTTTTCCGTGCTGACTTCGGTCGCTGTGACTTCGATTTCGCGGTGACCGACCTAGCCGCTGCGTCGGACCTCGCCGACTCCATCCTCGCCCAAATTTTGCCCCGCTAAAAATGCCCAAGCTCCCCTTACGCGACCGCCACGTCGTCCTCACCCGCCCCGAAGGCCGTGGCACGGACTGGAAAGACCACCTCATGGAAGCGGGCGCTTCCGTCGCCGAACTCCCGTTGATCGAGATTTCCTTTGAACCCGATGCCATCGTCTTGACCGAAGTCCTCGATGGTATGGGCGAATACGACTGGCTCGTCTTCACCAGCCCGAACGGTGTCCGCGGCTTCTTCGACCGTTTCTTCGAACGCTTTCCTGACATCCGTTCCGTGGGCGGGGTGAAGATTGCCTGCGTCGGCCCGGCCACCGAAAAAGCCGTCCGTTCATTTCACCTCGAGCCCGACCTCACCGCCGCCCAAGCCGATGCCGTTTCATTGGCGCGCAAACTGATCACGGACTTCAACGTCGAGAATCAGAAAATCCTCGTTGCCGCAGGAAACCTTAGCACCGCCGAACTCCCTCGCCTACTCATGGAAGATGGCCTCGCGATTGTCGACGTCCTCCGAGTCTACTCGACTGAAGAAAAACCCGTCACGGAATCGCCCGAGGCTGCGGAGTTCCGCGCGCGCGGCGCCGATGCGATTGTCTTCGCCAGCCCCTCGGCCGTCGAATCATTCATGCACCAAGCGGCTTCTTTGCGACCGGCGGCTGGGGCCCGGCAGCCCAAGGCTATCGCCATCGGGGCGACAACTGCGGACGCCATGAAACGTTCGGGCATTCCGTTGGCCGGCGTCGCCACCGCTCCGACTGCGAAGGCCGTGTGCGATGCGGTCATCACCGCTCTGCAATCATGATTGGCAACGTCACCGTCAAAGTCTGCGGCATTACGCGTGCGGCCGATGCCGCGGTGGCGCTTTCGTTCGGCGCTGATTACCTCGGCGTGAACTGCTGGGCTGGTTCCCCTCGCTACGTGGACGGGGCGCTCCGTTCGACTTTGCTCCGCGAGATCCCGGGTGATAAGCGCGTTGCTGTAACCGTTAACCCGACCGTCGCCGAAGCCCAGGCCTTGCTGGCGGAAGGCTTTGCCATCGTCCAAGTCCATTTCGATCCCGGCACACGGGATTGCGATCCGGCGGCCTTGTCCGCGGCGCTGGGCCCTGCGCACCTTTGGTTGGCGCCCAAACTCGCTGATGGCGTGGCTTGGCCGACCGACCTATTGAAATTCTCCCAGACCTGCCTGCATGACGCCCACGCTAAGGGTGCCTTTGGCGGAACGGGCAAGCAGGCGGACTGGACCCGCTTCCAAAGCCTCCAGACTGCCCATGCTGGGCACGTTTGGGTCCTCGCTGGGGGGTTAGGCCCATCCAACGTGGCCAGTGCCGTCCAAGCCTCGGCGCGCTTCTTAGACCTAAATAGTGGAGTAGAAATCAGCCCAGGCTTCAAATCTGCTGAAAAACTGTCCGAAGTCCGAGCTATCCTGCTCAAAAATAACCAATCGTAAGGATGGCGGATAGTGAAACCCACTTGGCACGAGGGTTGCATAAGTGGACTTGCTCAACCGAACGCCTAACCCAACCTATACCAACACCACCATGAAGCTCGTCGTCGCCATCATCAAACCCTTCAAACTCGAGGAAGTGAAGGATGCCCTCGCCGAAATCGGCATCGAGGGCATGACCGTAACCGAAGTCAAAGGCTTCGGCCGTCAGAAGGGACACACGGAGATCTACCGTGGTTCCGAGTACACCGTCGACTTCCTCCCCAAGGTGAAGATCGAAGCCGCCGTGGCGGACGAACAGGTCGAGAAGGCCATTGCCACTATTTCCAAGGCTGCCCACACCGGTAAAATCGGTGACGGTAAGATCTTCATCTTCGACCTCACCGACGTGGTACGCATCCGCACCGGCGAGCGCGGTCCGGCTGCCATCTAATTACTAGGCTTACATTGAACGCAAAAGGGCGGCTTCGGCCGCCCTTTCTGTTGGGTGAGTGGGCCGACCGGTTACTTCTGAACGGCTGCCTTGGCAGCGGCGGTGGCTTCGGCCTTGGCCTTGAGCATGCCAGGAGAGTTCCACTTGATCACGTGATAGGTTGCCGGCTGCTCCCCAGCGTTACGAATCGCGTGGTCGATATTAGCGGCCTGAAAAATAACGGAGCCCGGCCCCAGTTTAACCCACTCGCCAGCGACGAGGGCCTCGACGACGCCCTCCTTAACGATGATGAGCTCTTCGTCGGCGTGGCGATGCGGCGGGTGCGCGGAGATTCCCTTATTGAGGGTCGTAATATGACACTCGAGTTCGTCGAGCGTGGCCGTCGGGGCTTGGCAGACCTTACGGCTAGCGCCGTTTGCCGTGGTCTTCACGATTAGCTTCTCCCAATCAAAGGCCAGCGAGCCCATCGGCGGCTTGGCGGGCTTAGGTTCTGGGGTAGAGGCCGCGGCGATGAAGCCAGGCAAACCGAGGCAGAGGGTGGCAGTCACGGCGACCAAGACGATATCACGACGAGTCAGGAGGGGCATGTCCCGACGCTAGTCGCTCATTTAGACGGAGAAAGCGGAAAATGGCTCCACCCGCACACTTGCCCTCCCCGCCCGCAGCCACCTAATCTCGCCTTATGCGTTGCCCCTCGCGAAGCCTCTCGCTCGCCCTCGTCGCCGCCCTCGTGGCCCTCGTGGGCTGTAAGCCGAAAGAAGACACTGCCTCCCAGATGGCCAAGGCCGGCATCTTGGTAATCAACAATAACGCCGAACCCTCGGGCCTCGATCCGCAGGAGGTCACTGGTCTACTGGAGTCGCGCATCGTCTACTCCCTCTTTGAAGGCCTCGTGAACTATGATCCCGTCGACCTCCACCCCATTCCCGGAGTGGCGGAAAGCTGGACGATGGCGCCGGATGGCAAGACTTGGACGTTTAAACTTCGGGCCAACGCCCGCTGGTCCAACGGCGACGCGGTGACGGCGCAAGACTTCCTGTTCAGTTTTCAACGCATGCTCTCGCCGAAGTTCGGAGCCGAATACTCGTCGATGCTGCACTGCGTCCGCGGCGCCAAAGGCTTTAACGAAGGCAAACTCAAGGACTTCAAGCAGGTCGGCTTCAAGGCCACCGATGACCGCACGCTCGTCATCGAGCTTGATAATGCGGTCCCTTACTTCCTCCAGCTCATCTGCCACCACAGCTGGTTGCCCGTCCACCCACCGACCATCTTGAAGTTTGGGCAGATGGAGGAAATGCATACGCTCTGGACCCGCCCCGGTAACCTCGTCGGCAACGGTGCTTTCACGCTGGAATCATGGGCCGTCGCTCGCCGCATCATCGTCCGCAAGAACCCTGGCTATTGGGACGCCGCCAACGTCGCGCTCAACGGCGTGGAGTTCCGCGCCATCACCGACCTCTTCGCCGAAGAACGCGCCTTCCGCGGCGGTGAGCTCCACATCACCGGCACGGTGCCGCCATACAAAATCGTGCAGCTCCGCGAACAAAAAGCCCCGTTCCTCCGGCTCGACCCTTACCTCTCCTGCGCCTTCATCCGCATCAATACAGCCGTCACCGGCAACGAGCCCGTCCGCAAGGCCTTGGCCGATGTCCGCGTCCGCCGGGCGCTGGGTATGTCCATCGACCGCAACCTCATCGCCGAACGCGTCCTGCGGGCTGGTGAAACCCCCGCCCTTAACATGACGCCCCCAGGCACGGGCGGCTTCAAGTCCCGCCCCCAGTGGAGCACGGACCTCAACGAGGCGCGCCGCTTGCTCGCCGAGGCGGGCTATCCGGGCGGCCAAGGTTTCCCCAAACTGGAATACCTACTGAACACCTCCGAAGGTTCCCAGATGGCCGCGCAGGCCTACCAAGAAATGTGGCGCAAGCAGCTCGGGGTGGAGATTGAACTCCGCAACCTCGACTGGAAGGTCTACCTCCGCGCCCTGCACAAGGGGGAGTACCAGATTGCTCGGTCGGCTTGGAGCGGCGACTATAACGACCCCAATACATTCTTGGAGATGTTCATCACCGGCAACGAGCTCAACCAGAACAACTGGAGCGACCCCGAATACGACCGACTGATCGGCGCCGCGGCCCGTGAAATTGACCAGAGTAAACGCTACGAATACTTCCAGCAGGCCGAACAACGCTTGATCGAAGGGGCTCCCATCATCCCGGTAGTCTTTAATAAAAATAAGTTCCTAATCCGCCCAGAGGTCCAAGGCTGGAACCCCACCCTCCTCGACCAGCACCCCCTGAATCGAGTTAAACTGGTGCCGGCGAAAGGAGATTGAAGCCCGCCCGGGGGCCGGCACACTTAAGAGTACATTAAAAACATGCGTCTCCCTGCCCTCGCCCTCGCCGCCCTGCTGACCATCGCCACCGGCAGCCTCCAGTCTCAAGGCTTGGATGACCCGGCCAAGGTCCGCATCGGTGACAACCCCTTCTCCAAACTGCGGGGCATCTCCTACTTCTTTATCGACGTCATCACCGTCGACCCGCGCCCAGAAGATGGCGACCTCCGTCAGGAACTCCGCGACGGGATCGAACTGGAAATGCGCCGCGCTGGTATTACGCCGAAAGAATACAATGGCACGAACCCCGAAGCTTCGACCCCGCTCTTGACAGTGGAGATTCGCTTCGATCGCGGCCTCGGCCGCTATGCAGCCGACGTGACGCTTTTCATCCGCGATAACGCGACCATTGCGCGCAACCGCGAGCCCGTTCTCGCCCAGACCTACGTCCAGACCAAGAAAGCCGTCGGCTCGTCCGACTCCACGCTGACCAAGGAAATCAAAGGTCGCTCTCGGGAACTCGTCAGCGAGCTCATCGATGGCATGAAGAAGGTTAAGTGAGCGCCGTTTCGCGTCTCCGCAGACTCTTCGAGAAATTTGGCTGAGAAGGCACGCCCCAGCCACAAGTTCCGGCGGCCCACCCGTTGGCCGCAATCCTGGTAACCTTTATGTCTCACGAATCCCGCCTCGCCGAACTCGGCATTGTGCTCCCCACGCCGCCCCCCGCCGCGGGTGCTTACGTCCCCGCTGTGCGCACGGGTAACTTACTCTACCTCGCGGGCACGTTGCCCATGAAGGATGGCAAAGTAGCCTCGCTCGGCAAAGTCGGGCGCGAAATCGACCTCGGGCAAGCGGCAGAAGCCGCCCGCCTCTGCACGCTCAACTCCCTGGCCAACGCCAAGGCGGCCTTAGGCTCACTGGACAAGGTCGTGCGCGTTGTGATGGTCAATGGCTTCGTCAACGGTATCGATGGCTTTAGCGACAGCCCCAAGGTGCTGAACGGCGCTTCGGAATTCCTCCTGCAAGTCTTCGGCGACGCGGGCAAACACGCCCGGGCCGCCGTCTCCGTCAACGGCTTGCCGCTCGGGGTTTCGGTCGAGGTCCAGATGGTCCTCGAAGTCCGCGACTAAGCGGCTTCAGCCTTCGGAGACACCGACGTTCGGGAACTCGATTTCGAAGGCGGTGCGCCCAGGGGGCGGACCACAGTTGCCGATTTGGGCACAGGCGCGCTTCACGAGTTCAGCGACATGTGCGTCCTTCGGACGGTTAATCCATGAAACAAAATTAACCGTGCCACTGGCGTCGACCTTGACGACCACGCCACAGGTGGCGGCCGAAGCTGCGCCGTCCGCGGCGATAATGTCGGCCCAGGCCGACTTGAAGCGCGCCGTCACGGTACCGGCGTAGATTTGCTGTTCGGAAGCGCTCCCACCGTCGCCGCCGTTATTACCTTCCCCGTAGTTGCGGCCCTTCTTGATGCTGACGCTGCCGACGGAGCCGACGGAACCAGTGGAACGCCCCGTGCCACCCTTTTGTTTGCTCTGAAAATCACTGAAGGTCGTGCGGCTCGTGGAAGCACCCGAGGTCGTGGTCTTGCTCGTTTTGGCGTTATCCGCCTTCGCGTTGGTACGCTCCGTATTGGCTTGGGCCTGCGCTTCGCGGGCTTCCTCTTTGATCTTCTCCACATCGAGGGGCTTAATCTTAACAATCTTGATACCGCTCTGGGTGCCGGATTCATGACCACGGGCGACGCCAGCCTTCTCGCCGACCAAGCCAGCCTTGCGGCCGGGAATGCCGTCCAAGTTAACCAACAAGATATCCGTAGCCTCGATCGGGTCACCCGAGTGGCGGGCGGCATACCACGACGCCCCCACTAGGACAGCGACGATACCGAGGTGGACCGCGATGGAACCGACAATGCCTTTGCTGCCTTCAGCCATGTTAGCGAATCTCCGAGTCAAGGCCGACCTTGGTCAGCCCTTTAGATTTAGCCAACGAGAGGACATCGATGATTTTCTGATAGGCTAAGCCACCATCGCCGCGGACGCGGATGATAGGCTGATCCGCTTCAGGCAAGGCGGCAATCTGGGCAAACTCCGCTTCCAACTGCTGCCGATTGACGGCACGGTTGCCGATGGCGAGGCCACCATCAGCCGCGATGGTTACAAAGCGATACTGCGTCTTGGAGTCAGCCGACTTGCCGACGCCCTTATCGGATTTTGGTAAATTAATGGCCGTCGTCTGTTCCAGAACTGGCGTGGCAATCATGAAAATGATCAGGAGCACGAAGCAGAGATCGAGCATCGGGGTCACGTTCAGCTCGCTGATGACGTGCAGACGGGACTGCTTGGAAAAAGAACGGGCCATGGTTACTGGGCGTCTTCCCAACCCGGCAATTCACCCGGCGCGGCGGGCTCAGCGGCGGGTACGGGCGCAGCGCTCGCAGGAGCGGAGACCGCGGCAGCTTGGGCGACGGCGCGGCGCAGCAGCTCTCGCTGCTGTTGTTGTTCAAAATTCAGACGGGCCTCAGCTTCGAGTTCTAACTCGACGCGGTCGGCCAAGGTACTGGCGAAATTCTCCAGCTCGGTGCTCATGATCTTCACCTGCGTCAGCAAATAGTTGTAGCCGAAGGTCGCCGGGATGGCAACGAGTAGCCCGAGGGTGGTGGTCACTAACGCACCGCAGACGCCGGGAGCAAGCTGCGCGATGCTGGCCTTTTCGGTCAAGGCACCGAACGTCACCATGACGCCCCACACCGTTCCCAACAGGCCTAAGAAAGGACCGCCCGAAACGAGTGAACTCAAGATGACCATCTTGTCTTCGTACTTCACCATCGTGCGAGAGAGTCCACGCTGGAGCGCATTCTCGACGTGCCCCATGCAGAGACGCACATCGGACTGGCGGACCAAGCGGCCCTTGTGACGCTGCACGGCGGAGACGGCCTCAGCCACGAGGAATTCATAAGGGCAAAGATTACCGCTGCCAGGAAAGTTGAGGGCGATGACAGAATGTTGATCGCGGAGGCGACGATCGAAGCCGTGATTACGACGACGGAGCTCTTGGACGTCGGACCACTTCTGGATCATCGCACCCCAACCAATGAAGGAACAGATGACAAGGACAGCGGCGACGGCCAAACCGGCGCTGTCCATCTGACGGAAATACCAGAGGGCGCCCTTTTCGGTCTCGGCTGCCAGGACGATGGGAAGAACGGTGCAAAGCATTACCCCTAGGCAATCCAGCGGGAGCAGGGCTTCAACCTGAAAAGGTTTCGGCCCACGCTTGAAATATGCCCGTGAACGGTCAGCCTACTCCTTGATGGATCAACGCCCGTCCCAGTGCCAAGGCTGCACCCAGCCCTGTTCGACCTACTTCACCCTCGTCTCCGGGGGGAAGGCAGAGTCGTTCGGCTGTTGCCAAGCTTGTCCGGTCGTCACCGCCCCGGTCGCTGGCGGCCTACTCCCCTCCGTTGAATTGGGATACAAACTGAGCGTCCCTAGTCCGACCGGACGGGGCCGGTGCCCGTCTTGCGGATTCCGCTGGCAAGACTTCGAGCGCACCCACCGCATCGGTTGCCCCACCTGCTATCAAGCCCACACGGAGCAGGTTTTGGCGACCATTGCCCGTCTCCAACCAGGCATGGCCCACCAAGGCCGCCGACCGCAGGCTTTGACGGCCGACCGCCAAGCCAAACTGGCGGCCTGCCAAGCGTTGCTAGCGGAAGCGGTTAAAGAAGAAGATTTTGAGTCGGCCGCGGCACTCCGCGACCAGATTGTCGCCCTCGAAGCGAGCAACCCCTCCAAGCAGGCTTAACCTTCCGCGTTGCCCGCTCGGCGGGAAGTACCACTGTGACGCGAAATGAAGCCCACGGTTTTAATCACGAACGACGACGGAATTGGCACGGCCTTCCTCCATGCGCTGGTGGCCGCCTGCCAAGCCGAAGGCTTTGCAGTCAAAGTGGCCGCCCCCTCAGGTGAGCGCAGCTGGATTGGCCGGGCCTTCAGCCGCCACCGCGAGGTCACCGTGGCGACCTACCCCGGCCTCGGCGACGAGGCTTGGTCGATTGATGGCACCCCCTCGGACTGCGTGAACATCGCCCTCAGCCACCTCCTCAAGCAGAAGCCAGACGTGGTCCTTTCTGGCCTTAACATTGGCTTCAACGCCACGATGCCTCTCTGCCTCAGCTCCGGCACCCTCGCGGGTGCGACCGAAGGTACGGCATGGGGCATCCCAGCGGTGGCCTGCTCGCTCGACCTCGAGCAAACCATCTTTGAACGCGTCCGCCGCGCCTCGTCCGAATGCCCACCCGAACTCCGCCCGCACCTTGAAACCGCCTGCCGGCATGCCGCACGCTTCGCCAAGGTTTTGGTCGGGCAGCCCCACCGCGGCCTCGAAGTCCACAGCCTGAACTACCCAGCCGGCGTGACGGACACGACGCCCATGGAACGCGCCAGCCCTGCCCTCGTTCGCCATGGCTCACTCTTCCAGCCTTCGGCACTGGGCTACCGCTTTGCTTGGAACGATGGTCAGGCCATCGAACCCGAGGAAAACAGCGACCTCGCCGTTTTAGAGCGAGGTCTGATTAGCCACACCTTATTCGACTTCAGCCAAGTCGGCCAAATCTAAGCGAGAGACTCAGTGGCCGTGGTCATCGGCGTAGTCTTCGACCCAGGTGGCAATCGGCAACATGAGGACGAGACCGGCGAAGCCAACGACCGACCAAGCCTTGGTGAGGCCGTGGTGCGAAAGGAATGGCTCGAAAGCGATAAAGGTGGCTAGCGCCCAAGCACCCAAATGGGCGATGAAGACGAGCAGGCCGTTCTTAGCAGCTTCATTGGCACGACGCTGAAGGGCGATTGACAGGAAGCCGGCGAAGAAGATGGCCGAAATAATCAGGAGGAAAATCGCGAAGGGCGCCCAAAGGGCTTCGGCGTGGTGCTTGGTCTTATCATGCTCCTTGGCAGCGGCCGCCAGGCCGGCCTGTTTAGCTTCAGCCAGGGCGGACTTTTCGTCGAAAGCCTTACCCTTGGCGGCGGACTTGGCCTTAGTGAAAGCCTGGTCCTGCGCCTTTTGGGCGATGGCCCGCTCTTCCGCCTGGATAGCCCCCTGTGGCAGGGTGTGGGTCATGTAACCGAAGCTCAGCCAAGATAGGCCGGAGAAGACGACGGAAAGGAATACAAGGTTCACCAGGAAGCCGACGCGGCTCAGGGGCTTAGTAAGGTCCAGCGAGAAGGTCATAGGAAGGAAGCGGCAACCTAGGGGAGAGGGCCAAGCGTGCAAATCCAAACTTGGAAACCCGCCCCAGTGCCTCCTGATTAGGCGTCAGCATGGCCTCAGACCTTCCCGAAACCGTCCTTTTCGACCTCGACGGCACCCTCGTCGACAACTTCGAGGCTATCCACCGATGCTACGACGATGTCATGTCCATGATGGGACTCCCCAGCGTCACCCTCGAGGAAATCCGTCGTGCCGTTGGCGGCTCGGTCAACGTCACCGTCGTCAAACTCGCGGGCGAAGCCAACGGCCCCACCGCCACCCGCCTCTTCCGCGAACACTTCCCTTCCGTGATGTTCCATGGCCTCCGTGTCTACCCCGGCTGCGAAGAAATCCTCAAAGCCTTGCGGGCCCGTGGCGTCCGGACGGCCGTCTACACTAATAAGGACGATGAGAATTCGAAGAAGATCATGGCCCACCTCGGGCTAGCAAACCTCTTTGACGGCATCTTTGGGACGAACGTCCACCCTTGGCGCAAGCCGCAGAAGGAGTTCAGTCACTTCGTCGTGAGCACGCTTAAAACGGACCCACGCCGCACCGTCATGGTCGGCGATTCGCCGTTCGATATCGAGACCGCCCGCAACGGACAGTTCGCCGCCGTTTACTGCGTGACCACCGGCACCCACACCGCCGCCGAGCTCGCACCCCACCAGCCCGACTCGATTCACGCCGGGCTGGCCGAACTGCAGAGGGATATCTTCGGGCTGTAAGGGATTGCTTCGGCCGAGCACGGGCGGAATGATGCCGCCACGCATGTCACCTCCGCGCGAAGATCCCCGCGGGCCCGAAATTAAGCTTTCGGGCGTGGTGGAACGCATCCTGTGGCTAGATGAGGAAACTCACTTCACCATCGCGGAGCTCTGCCCCGAGGCCGGTGAAAAGACCATCGTACTCGGCAACATGACGGGGCTGCAATGCGGCGAGACCGTCGACCTCGTGGGTTTCTGGGAACGCCATCCGCAGCACGGCCCACAATTACGCGTCAAGAGCTTCACCTCCCGCCTGCCGTCCTCGGTGCATGGGATTCGCAAATACCTCGGGAGCGGCCTGATCAAGGGTATCGGCAAAACCTACGCCGACAAGATTGTCGCTAAATTCGGGGTACGCACGTTCGACATCATCTCCAACCAATCGGCTCGCCTGCGCGAGGTGGACGGTATCGGGCCCGGAAGAGCTAAATCCATTAAGGCCGCCTGGGAAGACCAGAAGGCCCTCCGCGAGGTCATGGTCTTCCTCCAGACTTACGGCGTCACTAATGCGCTCTGCCTACGCATCGTAAAAGCCTATGGCCAAGACGCGAAGAAGGTGCTCATCACCGAGCCTTACCGGGTCTGTCGAGAGGTCGATGGGGTTGGCTTCAAGACCGCCGACAAGATTGCGCGTAACCTCGGCCTGCCCACGGCGGGCCCGCAGCGAGTTGACGCGGGCATTTTGCATAGCCTCGAAGAACTCGAGGGTGAAGGTCATAGCGCCTACCCGGAAGAAGGCCTGCTCGAGAAGTCGACCGAACTCCTCGAAGTCGACCGCGCCATCGTCCAGGACCGCATGAAAGTCCTGATGAAGGAGAACGCCGTCGGCGTGCTCGACGCCAAAGGCGTCCGTCTGTTGCAGCTCCGTCCGCAAGAAAACGCTGAGCGCTCCATCGCCACTTCTATTCGACGGCTGCGGGCCACACCCAGCAGCCTACCAGCGATCATCGCCGAGAAGGCCGTGGCTTGGGCCCAGGAACGCGCGGGCTTCGCCTTCTCGGAAGCTCAGTCAGTCGCCGTCATGATGGCCCTGCGCAGTAAAGTGGGCGTCCTCACCGGTGGTCCGGGGACGGGTAAGACGACTATTCTCAAGGCACTCTGCGACATCCTCGTCGCCAAGCGCGTCCGTGTGCTGCTCGGCGCCCCCACCGGCCGTGCCGCCAAGCGCATGCAGGAGGCGACGCGCGTCCAAGCCTCGACTATCCACCGCTTACTGAAGTTCGATCCGGCCGCCGGCGGCTTTACCGCCAACGCAGAGAACCCATTATCCGCGGACTTCGTCATCATCGACGAGTCGAGCATGCTGGATACTAAGCTCGCGGCGGCGTTACTCCGCGCCATCCCTGGAACGGCCCACCTCCTGCTCGTGGGTGACGTCAATCAGCTGCCATCCGTCGGCGCTGGTAACGTCCTCGGCGACCTTATTGAATCCGGTGCCGCCGAAGTCACGCGCCTCGACACGGTCTTTCGCCAAGGCGCCCGCTCGGGTATCGTTACCGTCGCCCACGGCATCCTGCATGGAGACACGACCCCACCAATGCCCGTGGAGGATCCGACAAAGCTCGATTTCACGCAGGACATCCACTTCGTCCGGGCGGACGACCCTGAGGCCTGCGTGCGCATGGTTACGCGGCTCTGCTGTGAGATTCTGCC
>CAITUF010000196.1 GCA_903895475.1 uncultured Opitutia bacterium
AAGGGACGTGACTTCGCGACCAAGCACGGCATCGCCTTCGCGGAGACGCACGAGGCGCTCCTAGCCAATCCGGACGTGGACATCGTCTGCCTCTGCACGCCGAGCGGCGATCACCTCGACCCTGCCCTCGCCTGCGCCCAGGCCGGCAAGCACGTGGTCGTCGAAAAGCCGCTCGAGGTCACCCTCGCCCGCTGCGACGCACTCACTCCCGCCTGCGCCCAGGCCGGCGTGACGGTCGCCGGCATCCTGCCCCGACGCTTCGGTTCCGGCGCGGTCGCGCTCAAGGCCGCTCTCGAAGCGGGTCGCTTCGGCAAACTCACCCTCGCCGGCGCGCTCATCCCTTGGTGGCGCACGCAGGCCTATTATGATTCCGCGGCCTGGCGCGGCACGTTCGCCCTCGATGGCGGCGGCGCGGTGATGAATCAAGGTATCCACACGATCGATCTCCTGCTCTGGTTCCTCGGCGCACCCAAGCGCGTGTCCGCCACCGCCGGCCTCGTCGCCCACGATGGCATCGAAGTCGAGGACATCGCGGCGGGCTGGATTGAATTCGCCAACGGCTGCCGCGCGACGCTCGCCAGTTCCACCGCCTGCTGGTCCGCCACGGGCTTCCCCGCCGAGATCCGCATCCACGGCACGACGGGCGCCGCCGTACTTCGCGACGACAAGCTCACCGCCTTCGAATTCGAAAAGTCCCTGCCCTCTGATGCCGCGATCATTGCCCCAGCCACCGAAGGCGGTGGTGCGGGCGCCAATGATCCGAAAGCCATCGGCCACGCCTGGCATCGCTCTAACCTCGAGGAAGCCATCGCGGCTATCAGCGCCGGCAAGCAGCCGGCCGTCAACGGCGCCGAAGGCCGCAAGGCCGTGGAGCTCATCTTAGCCCTCTATCAGTCTACTCAGAACGGCGGAGCCCCGGTGGAGCTTGCGTTAACGGAGGACCCAATTCTCCTTAAGCATGCCGTGAAGAAATCTCTGTGATTTGAGCGTCGGTACGGAGCTCAGACTCGGACATACCAGTCGTCGAACTCCGAAAGACCTTCGTATTTACGGACGTAGCCTGCAGCCTTGAGTAGCGCATGAATTTTCTCACGAGCCGAAGTAAAATTATGCTCACAGGTGATCGTCTTAAAGGGGTACTTTGCGAAGTCGACGCTTTGGAGAATTTCGAACTCGCTTCCTTCGGTATCGATCGAGAGGTAATCCAGCTCCGCCGGAGCATGGTGTCGGACCAGCAGGTCGCCGAGTGAGACCGTCTTCACCCGATAGCGCTTGGACGACTCTCTCGCCTTGGCATGTCCATCGACGTTTTGAAAGCCGGCGAGCGTGCCGAGCTCTGGTTGAGCCGACTCCAAAAATTCCAGCTGGTCGCCAGTCGATTTCCAGACGCAATCTTCCTCAATGATGCAGCTGCGGTTCGCAGATAACGCAGCGTGCCAGCACCTTGCAGGCTCGGCAAGGATGCCTTTCCACCCGAAATGCTTCTCGAGTAGCCACGTGTTGCTCAGCTCCTTGCCGCTGGCGGCGCCGAATTCTACGAAAAAGCCGCCGCGTTTCAAACCAAGTTCGGAAAGCACGAAGAAGTCCTGTCGCAGCTGCGCCTGAGAGTGCGGAACCATTTTTAGGAGCTCGGTGACATGGGCCGGGGGCATCGAGGCCAGGAACTCTAAGCAACGGCCATGGGCGGCGGCGGCGTTGAGGCTGGCCAGCGAACTACTCCTGACCACTGAATAACCCATTCGGCGGAGGATACGTGAGAAGATGCGCTTCATAAAAAGGTTCAGAGGTTCGTACCGCGGAACTCCTCCATCGTCGCGGCCTTGTCCGAATTGATCCCGGTCCGGGCGAAGACCTTAAAGAAAGTCATGACGACAATCTTCATATCGAGCCAGAAGGTTCGATGGTCGACATACCAGACATCGAGGGCGAACTTCTCCTCCCAGCTGAGCAAGTTGCGGCCGTTGACCTGAGCCCAGCCGGTAACACCGGGCTTAACCTCCATGCGCCGGGTCTGGAAAGGGCTGTAGCGCGATACGTAGCGCATAAGCAGCGGACGCGGGCCGACGACGCTCATGTCGCCGAGTAGCACATTCCACATCTCGGGGAACTCATCGAGGGTGGAGGACCGCAGGAACTTGCCGAACGGGGTCAGGCGCTGCTCGTCGGGCAGCAGTTCGCCGTCAGGGCCGCGTTCATCGGTCATGGTGCGGAACTTAACCATGCGGAACGGGCGGGCACGCAGACCGGGGCGTTCCTGGATGAACAATACCGGCGAACCGAGCTTCAGGCGCACGAGGATCGCGACGACGAGCAGAAGCGGCGCGAAGCCGATGAGCCAGCCCGCCGAGAAGACGATATCGAACGCGCGCTTGAGCATCAGCGGCCCGAAGAAGCAGGAAGGTCGATCAGCTGCACGGTGGCCTCTTGGATGAACGCGCCGCCGGTGAAGGCGATTTCATATTCGAGCGCGGTCGCCCAAGCCGGCGTCATCGCGGGGACGACGGTCTGGCGCGCATGACAGACCTGGGTGATTTCGGACGAACGTCCGTCTCCTTTGAAGCGTAGGGTCACGCTCACCTGCATTTCAGCGACGTTGAGGCGTTCGGCCCAGGTCCAGAGCTGCAGGCGAACGAGCTGACCAGCGCGGAGGGCGGCCGGGACGACGACGGGCCCGAGCTTTCCGGCTGGTGCAATTAAGCGAAGACCAGCGGGCAAGCGATCCACTTTATTTTTGGCATGCGGAGCCAGGTCGAGAGCGTCCTTGTCGTCGGGCGAAGAGAAGTCGTGGCGATGGGCAACGGGGGCTTCGGACTGCTGGGCGACGCGATAAGCGAGCCAACCCTTAGGCATGTCGGTCTCGGCCCAAGCTTCGAGCGGAGCGGGATCGCCTTCAACGAGATAACGCTCCGACCACTGCGTGCGCGGGTTCTCGGCCGGGAAGGTGCTCCAGCGAACCGGCTGGCCGTAAGTACCCCAGACGCGATTGAAGGCGGACTCCTTAGCCGCATACGCGGACTCGACCGCGGTGAGATGGCGAAGGGCCGCGAGGCGTGCGCTGTAATCGGGCACGATCTGACGAGCCTGCACAGCTTCACGGTAACCGAGATAGAGCGCCCAGGTGTCGGCAAACTGCTGGAGGCGCCAGGCTTGGCGGCGAAGGCTGGGAGTCTGCCTCACGGCCAAGATCTGCGCGTCCTGCGCCGAACGGATAGCGGCGGAGATCTCCGCGACTTCGCCTGCGGAAAGGACAAGAGCCCCGCGCTGGTCACGGAAATGGCGGAGGAAGGCATCCTTGCCCCCCATCTGCGCATCGCGGCGCCAGCCGGACTCGATGTGTGTATACGCTTCGAGCATCGGCGCGGCGGCGGGTCCGTAGGCGGCGTCGAACCACTTCTGAAGGAGCGCACCCGCGTCGGCGTTCTTGTTCTCGAGCAGCTTCGCGGCCAGCCAGAGCTTCGGGGCGTCGAAGGCCCAGAGCGGATAGGCTTCGGCATACCAGCCAGTCGCACCAGCGGTGTGCGTGGCCCGAATGGAGGCGGTGAGTGCGGTGAAGTTGACCCGCGGTGAGGCGACGTCGGCGCCGTAAAGGTAGTCATAGACGCCGAGGCGCTTCACGCCGGACTTCGCCCAGGCGGCGAGATTAGCGCGATCCTGCGCGACGAATTCTGGGGAGCCGTAGCCGATACGCTCCGCGCACACCCATGGGAAGATTTCGGGGCGCAGCTTAATCGTCGGTGCCCGCAGCGTCTGCATGTAAGCGAGCGCGCCGATGGCGTGGCTCTTACCATCGTTGTCGCCGCCTGGAGCCCAGACGGAGTCGGCAACCTCGTTTAAGAAGCCGAAGACGTAATCGGTGCGGACCGGACGATCGCGGAACCAGCCCTCAGAGGGCGCACTGTCGTCGAACTTGAAGGTGTCGTTGACGCCCATTGCGACGGAGAATGCTTCCGGATTCTTGCGGAAGAACTCGCGGGCATAGCGGGCGCCGATCTCCGGGGCGCGAGGATTATCGAGGTGCGGATTAGGGTCTAGGGCGTTGCCCTTCGGTTCGACGGGCTTGCCGCCCACCAGCGGGAAGAGCATCGGCTCCTCCTGCCAGACCTTCCGATCGAAGACGCGGTAGAGGCCGTGGGAGAATTCCGGCGTGCGCCCATAGCCGATGGAGAACGCCCAGTCGGAGGATAATTCGTTCAGGCCGCTTAGCTGACGCCAACGGAAGTCGGGCGCAAATTCGTCAGGCAGCGGGAAGCCCACCTGATAGCGTGGCTTCCATTCGGCGCCCTGTTCTCCTGGGAAGGCGAAGAAGATGCCAAGGTGCTGTTCGCAGAAACGCCCGACCGCAATGCGCGTGGCGGCGGGATTATTACCGACGAGGTAGACTGACTGCCCGACGACTGCGCGGCGGGCGGTATCGCCTTCGGCGACGGGTGCGGAGATGCCGGCGAACTTTGCGCCGACGGTCTTGCCGAGATAGATGGCGAGCTCGGGCCCGCGGATGCCTTTGGTCTCGTGCTGGATCGCCGGGCGGACGCCGGAGACGCGTTCGCACCAATCGGCGAGCGTGCGGGCGGCGTGTAATTCATCGAGCTCGGGTTCGACCGGAAGGACGATCGGCGCCCAAGCGCCGGCGTCGAATAATCCGCCGGCGCGAGCGATGACGGAGAGGAGGAGGAAGCAGATCAGTGCCAGGGGGCGGGGCATGGGGTGAAACTAGGGGGCAAGTGGGTTCGGGGGCAAGGGGACATGACTAACTAGAGGCCCGGAGGCCCAGAGGCTCGGTTGAACAGAAAGAGGCAACGTGAGTTGACCCGTTGACCAGTGGGCCAGTTGGCCAGGGATGCAATGGGTAGGGACAGCACCACGTGCTGTCCTAAGTGCACTCGTTCCAGGTGGCGGGTGACAGCCCCCAGGGCATCGGCCTTTCGGGTGTCAGCTGTTCAGCCTTCGGCAGCCGGCTCCGGGTTCCCGCGGCTGATGGCCGAAAAGCCGAAACCTGAATCCCTGATGCCCGCGGCCGTCACCTGTCACCTGAAAATGTCTTTTCCTTGGGCGGAGTCGGGACCGCGTCACGACAGTGCTGTATCAGGTAGGGCCTCTTCCGGCTTGATGCCGTATTACGGTAATACAGCATTACTGCATGACCTATACTCTCGCCGTCAGTAAGCGTGGCACGCTCACACTACCCCCGGAACTCCGGCGTCGCCTTAAGCTAGACCAAGTCAGCTCTCCGCTCGTCATCGTCGAAGA
>CAITUF010000197.1 GCA_903895475.1 uncultured Opitutia bacterium
ATCACTCTCCCCAAGGGGGCGGGGAGGGGGAAGACAAAATGATAGGTGGAGGGGGAGGAGCAGGTTGTGCAAAAGTGCAAATCGGCCTTCGGCCTGTGCAAAGGTGCAAAAGTGGACGGCATCTTCGGGTCCCAGGTCTCGGCCTTGGGTAGGGTTGAGCGCCCTCGCTCAACCGCGGCTGACTAAGGGTGGTCAGCCCTACCTCGAGACAGAGGAGTCCTGAGACTTCAAGGGATTGGCCGCCCCCGACCCCTACTCCGACCCCGAACTTGCATCCCACCTTTGCACTTTTGCACGCGGCTCTGCCGCATTTGCACCTTTGCACTGCATCCGCTGCCTCTCTCTTGCCCTCCGGCCTCTTCCTCGCCTAATGGAGCCATGGATCTCGTCCGTGAACTCATCGAATACGTCAAGCACCCGAGCGTTTCGACCGACCCCGCCTTTAAGGTCGGCATGACGGGTGCCCGCGAGCACATCTGCGGCTTGCTGAAGCAGGCTGGCTTGGAGATCGAGGTCGTGCCCACCCCGCTCCACCCCATCGTGTTGGCTCGGCGCCGTGGTCCAGCCGAATGGCCGCACATCGTGCTTTACGGTCACTACGACGTCCAACCGGCTGATCCGCTGAACCTTTGGACCACGCCCGCCTTTGAACCCGTGGTGCGCGATGGGCGTATCTGGGGTCGCGGCACCGCCGATAACAAGGGCCCGCACTTGGTGGCCGTCGTGGCGCTCGCCCAGTTGCTGAAGCGCCGTCCGGACCTCCCGCTCCGCATCACTTTCCTCATCGAAGGCGAGGAGGAGATCGGTTCCCCGAGCTTCCCGGAATTCCTGCATAATCACAAGAAGGAGCTGGCGGAAGCGGATTGCGTGGTGCTGTCCGACACCGCTTCCCCGTCGACCGACCAAATCGTCATCACGACGGGTCTGCGCGGTATCATCGGGCTTGAGGTCGGCCTGACTGGCCCGCGTTCCGATCTACACTCCGGCCTCCACGGCGGGGCGGTCTATAACCCTATTCAGGCCTTGGCGGAACTCTGCGCCTCACTGCACGATGCGGATAACGCGGTGACGGTGGAAGGCTTCTACGACGGTGTGGAACAGCCGACGCGCTGGGAGCGCGAAGAGCTCCGCAAGCTCCCCTTAACCGAGGATGATTACCGCCGTTTCTTGGCGGTCGATGAGCTGCATCCCGCTCCAGGGCTCGATGCGCTCGAAGCCGTACGCTTCGCCCCGACGCTGGAGTTCAATGGAATCGGTGGCGGTTACCAGGGCAAGGGCTCCAAGACTGTCATCCCGTCCAAGGTCTTCGCAAAGATTACCTGTCGCCTCGTCCCGGGCCAAGACCCGGTGGTGGTGCACCGCAAGGTGGCTGAGGCCATTCGTGCCCGCGCCCCCAAAGGAGTCCGCGTGGAAATCCAAGAGATGCAGGGCAACGCGGCTTATTACGTTTGTCCGCCGGACCGTCCGAACACGCCGAAGGACCAGAATCCGGTCCTCGCTCGTGCCTTCCGTGAGGCCGATAAGGCCATCGCCCAAGCCTTCGGCAAAGCACCCCTCTACCTGCGTGAAGGGGGCAGCGTGCCCATCATCGGGGACATCCGTCGCGAGACCGGCCTCGACTCAGTTATGATCGGGCTGTTCACGCCTGATTCTAATCTCCACGCCCCGGATGAGAACTTTGAACTCGGGTTGGCCGAGAAGGCCGTGAAGGCCTACGAACTACTCCTCGAGCGCATCGCTGGGACGCCGCGACGCTGAAGCGTTGGTGGTCGGGCACCGCTCTGCAAAAAACCGCCTTAAACCGCGTTTTTCGCAGTTCTATACCTTCCTTTAACCTTTCGCCACGGGGCAGAAACTCTCAACATCTCGGCTCTCCACTATGGCCGTCTTCCGCAAGCGTACGCATACCCCGACTCCGAAGAAAAAGGATATCCCGGCCGGTCTCTGGACCAAGTGCCCGCAGTCGGGTGAGATGGTCTATACCAAGGACCTCGAAGCCAATTGGAACGTCTTCCCGGTGAGCGGCTACCACGACCGCCTTTCGACCAAGCGCCGCATCGCCCTTTTAATCGACGACGGCAGCTGGAAGGAAACGGACTCTAAACTATATTCCCGCGACCCGCTTAAGTTCACGGCCGGTGGTTCCTACCCCGAGCGGCTGGCTCAGCACCAGAAGAAGTCCGGCCTGCGCGACTCCGTCATTTGCGGCCACGGCCTCATGGACGGCCTGCCCGTTTCCCTCGCGATCATGGACTTCTCGTTCATGGGTGCGTCGATGGGTTCCGTCGCCGGCGAGAAGGTGACCCGCGCCATCGAGCGCGCCATCAAGATGAAGTGCCCGTGCGTCGTCGTCTGTGCATCCGGCGGCGCTCGCATGCAGGAAGGCATCCTTTCGTTAATGCAGATGGCCAAGACCAGCGCGGCCCTCGCCAAGCTCCGGGCGGCCGGCTTGCCTTATATTTCTGTCCTCACCAATCCGACCATGGCTGGCGTGATGGCCTCGTACGCCACCCTGGGCGATGTCATCGTAGCCGAGCCGGCCGCGCTCATCGGTTTCGCCGGTGCCCGCGTGATTAAGGAAACAACCAACCAGGATCTCCCGGACGGCTTCCAGACCTCCGAATTCCTGCTCAAGCGCGGGCTCATCGACATGATTGTGCACCGCAAGGAGATGAAGGCGAAGTTAGCGAGCCTGCTCCGGGCCTTGGCTCACCGCGCGCCGAAGGGCGGCAAGCGTCGCGCGGCCTAACGGCTCACGGCCGATATGGAAGCGGCCGCCACACTGCGCTGGTTGACGGGATTGCGTAACCTCGGTTCGCGTCTCGGCGTCGACCGTATGCGTGCGTTATCCGAGCGCCTCGGGCGCCCGGAGCGTTGGGCCCCGTGTTTCCACGTGGCCGGCACCAATGGCAAGGGCTCGACGTCCGCGATGATCGAAGCGATCCAGCGTGCGCAGGGCCGCCGGACGGGTTTGTATACCAGCCCGCACCTCGTGGAGATTGGTGAGCGCTTACAGGTCGACCGCGTGCCGACCAAGGAAGCCCGCGTGGTCGCCCTCGCTGAGGAGCTCCGCCCGCATTACGAGGCCATCGCTGCGGCCGACGCGGGGTTAGCGCCAACGTTCTTCGAGCTCATCACCGCCGCGGCTTGGTTGGAATTTCGCACAAGGCAGGTCGACGTGATAGTCCTGGAGACTGGGCTGGGCGGCCGGCTCGACGCTACGAACATCTGCAACCCCGAGGTTTGCGTGATCACGTCCGTTGGACTCGATCACCAAGAATACCTCGGCGCGACGCTCGCGGCCATCGCTGGCGAGAAAGCCGGCATCCTGAAGCCGGGCGTGCCTTGTGTGGTCGGTCAACTTCCCGCCGAAGCGGAAGCGGTCATTGTGCAACGCGCTCGGGCGATCGGGGCACGCTTGTATTTTGTCCGCGACCGTTTTGGGGCGGCGTTGCCAGAGACCAATCTTCTCGGCGCACACCAACGCTGGAATGCGGGCGCCGCTTGGTTGGCGTGCGAGCTAGCCACGCGCCTGCCGTTTGACGCTCAGGCTGCAGCGGCGGCCTTGCAGAATATTACTTGGGCAGGACGGTGGCAGCGCCTGACGCTGAATGACGGGCGTACTTTGATTATCGACGGTTCGCATAACGAAGAAGGCATCCGCACGATTGAACCCCTCCTCGCGGCGTTGGATCGCCCAACCATTGTCGTGGGCGCCTTGGGCGTAGACCGAGCGCGGCCCCTCGTGGTTGCGGCCGCTCGGCACGCCGCGCGGCTGGTGTTAGTGCAGCCGGAC
>CAITUF010000198.1 GCA_903895475.1 uncultured Opitutia bacterium
GGAATTTGAAACGAATGATGACCCCTCCATCGGTGAAGCCAGCGTCGTGGTGGATGTGGGCGGCGTGGCCGGCTTCCTTGGTCGCGCTGGCGATCTTTAGAATGCCTCCGTCGAGGTCGGCCTGTTTGAGCTGTGGCACGCGGTCGGCGGTGGCGCTTTCCCAGCCGTTGCCAATGCCCTTAAGCCCGTTGCCCGTCTCGTCACGCTCGAAGGCGTCATGAAAGAGCAGGGTGCCCTTGGACTGCAGCCAGGCGGTATCGTTGGGCGGCGGGGTAGTCTCGGCGGCGACTGCGAACAGGCCGCTGTAAATTAGGGCAAGGAGGGTGCGCATCCCTTACTGAATCAGCGCCTTGACGATCTTCGTCGGCAAGACGCCCACCAGCTTCTGGTCGAGGCCTTGATACTTGTACGTGAAGCGTTCGTGGTCGTAGCCCAGCAGGTGGAGCACCGTCGCATGGAAGTCGCGAATCGGCAGGGGGTCCTTGACGATATTATAGCTAAACTCGTCGGTCTCGCCGTAGATTTGGCCGCCCTTGGCGCCGCCGCCGGCCATCCACATCGAGAAGCAGCGTGGGTGGTGGTCGCGACCGTAGTTATCCTTCGTGAGTCCGCCTTGGCTGTAGATGGTCCGTCCGAATTCTCCGCCCCAGATGATGAGCGTATCGTCGAACATCCCGCGCTGCTTGAGGTCTTCGATGAGGGCGTGGCAGGGCTGGTCGACGTCCTTGCACTGGCTTGGCATGCGTCCGCTGACGTTGGAGTGGTGGTCCCAGTTATTATGGTAAATCTGGACGAAGCGTACGCCACGTTCAACGAGGCGACGGGCCATGAGCACGCTGTTCGCAAAGCTACCGCGTTTGCGGGCTTCTTCGCCATAGAGCTTAAAGATATGCTCGGGCTCCTTGGTGAGGTCGGTTAATTCTGGTACGCTGGCCTGCATGCGGAAGGCCATCTCGTATTGCTTGATGCGCGTATGCGTTTCGGGGTCGCCGACGGCTTCGTAGTTGAGGCGGTTGAGCTGGTTAATGCCGTCAATGGTCTGCTTACGCAGGTCCTCAGGCACCCCAGGGGGGTTGTTGATGAACAGGATCGGATCGCCCTTGCTGCGGAAGGAGACCCCGGCGTGTTCGCCGGGTAGGTAGCCGCTGGACCAGAGGCGGCTGGAAATAGCCTGTTCCTGGTCGCGGTTGGTGGGCGTTGCGATCAGCACCACGAAGGAAGGCAGGTTATCGTTGGCCGAGCCTAGGCCATAAGAGGCCCAAGAGCCGAGGCAGGGGCGCCCCGTGATTTGATTGCCCGTCTGCATCGCGCAGATAGCGGGTTCGTGGTTGATGGCCTCCGTGTTCAGCGAGCGCATCCAGCAGATGTCATCAGCGTTCTTGGCGAGGTTGGGCAGGAGCTCGGTGTTCATCCATAGGCCACACTTGCCGGCTTGGCTGAATTTAAACTTAGACGGGGCGACCGGAAAGCGCGTCTGGCCGCTCGTCATGGTCGTCAGCCGCTGACCATTGCGGATGCTGGCGGGGAGGTCCTTGTCGAACATCGCCTGCATCTCTGGTTTGTAGTCAAAGAGGTCCATCTGCGCGGGACCACCGACCATGTGCAGGTAGATGACACGCTTGGCCTTGGGCAGGTGCTGCGTGCTCATCGCGCCCGGAGCGGCGTGGGCGAGCGATCGACCGAGTAGGCTCGTCAAGGCAGCGGCACCGAGGGCATTGGCGCCTTGCCCGAGGAAGCGGCGGCGGGTCTGGAGGCTATTCCATTCGTTAAGAATCGACATGGTTTTTATTTATTGAGGACTTCGTCTAAGTTAAGGAGTTGGCTACAGAGCATGGTCCAAGCGGCGAGCTCGGGTTTCGGCAGGGCGGGGTCGGCCACGGAATCACCGACCTTGAGGAGTGCTTCGGCGTCGGCGGGTTGCGCGGTGTAGTGCTTGCGGAGGCTGGCCAGGCTGCCGCGGACGACGGCGAGTTCCGCGGCCTTGAGCGGACGGGCCAGTAGGCGTTCAGCGGCGAACTGGAAGCGAGCGTCGTCTTCCTTGGCGGCGCCAAGTGTGCGCTGGGCGAGTTGGCGCGACGCCTCGACATACTGTGGGTCGTTCAAGATTACCAAGGCTTGGAGTGGGGTGTTGGTCCGGTCACGGCGGACGCAACTCACCTCGCGTGAGGGGGCGTTGAAGAGGTCGAGGCTGGCCGGCGGTGCCATGCGACGCCAGTAGTTGTAGAGCGAGCGGCGGTAGAGGTTCTCGCCCTTGTCAGGGCGATACGCCTGGATGCCGACACCGACGACTTCCCAGATATTCTCCGGCTGGTAGGGCTTCGTGCCAGGTCCACCCATGCGGGGCGACATCGTCCCGCTGGCGGCGAGCGCTTGGTCGCGGATCATTTCAGCATCCATGCGGAAGCGCGGGCCGCGACTGAAAAGGCTGTTATCACGGTCCTTCTCGACCTTGACGGGAGTCTGCACGGCAGCTTGCCGGTAGGTGGCCGAAGTTAAGACGAGGCGGTAGAAGGCCTTAACGTCCCAGCCGGACCGGCGGAACTCGATAGCCAGCCAGTCGAGTAACTCTGGGTGCGTGGGCAGTGAGCCCATGATGCCGAAGTCTTCGGAGGTCTTGACGAGCCCTTGGCCGAAGAGCTCTTGCCACATCCGATTAACCGTCACGCGAGCGGTGAGGGTGTTCTCTTCGCTGACCAACCAGCGGGCCAGACCGAGGCGGTTCTTAGGGGCGTCGGCAGGTAGTTTACCCAACGCCGCGGGAACTTCAGCCGAGACCTTCTCGCCCTTCTTGTCATACTCGCCGCGGAGGAGGATGTTGGCCGTCGGCATCATGTCCTTACGTTCTTCTTGGATGTGCGTGAGTGGGCTGCGGTCCTTGATGGCTTTGAGTTCGGCTTCGAGTTGCTGCTGCCGCGTGGCGGCGACCTGGACGTCAGCGCGGCTGACGCCGATGTAGTAATCGAGAAGTTTTTCCTTGGTCTTGGGGTTAGGCTTGGCGGTGAGGAGGGCACGCAGGTCGTCGACCTTCGCAAGGACGTTAGCCTCGGAGCCAGTGAGGGCCCGGTTGTAGAAGCGAAGCTCTTGAGCGGCGCCATCGAAGAACTCGCTTGTGCTGCGTTGGCCGAGGCGAGTCGGGGTCTTGGCTTGGCTGGAGGTCGTCAGTTTGTTGACCTCGAGGTTCAGTGGTGCCATCACGCCATCCACGTAGAGTTTAATCCCCTCGGCCTTGCCACTGCCGTCGTAGGTCAGGAAGACGTGCTGCCATGTATCCTTCTTGGCGATGGCCTTGGCGGTGGTGACCTTGATGGCGTCGTTTGGCCAATTGCTGATGAGGTAGAAGCCGTAGTTGGCGTTAGCGAGGAAGAGCGACCAGCCTTGCGCGGCCTTCGGATCGTCCATGCGGGCGACGAGTGCTTGGGTGCCGGTCACGGCAGTGGGGCGGAACCAGCCACCGACGGAGAAGGGCTTTTTGGTATCGAAGTTGCCGACCTCACCGAGGTCGAGGTTCGCGCCTTTTTTGACGCTGACAGCGGAGCCATGGCGGCCTTCCTTAATCCAGGTGGGCGCCGTGCCGTTGACCTTGGTCTGCGCCGGGATGCCGGCGCCTTCGTTCAGCGCGAAGCGACTGAGGAGGCCTTGGGTGGGGATGTCCTTGTCGAGGTCAGCCGGCTTGAGCTTCGCGAACCAAGCGTCGAAGTCCTTAATGGCTGCGTTGCGGAGGTCGCCCGCCTGTTTCTTGGTGGCTTCAATCTCCTTCGGGAGCGCGTTCCAGCGCGGACGGTCGGTGTCGCTCGGCAGGGTGAGCACGGGCCCACGACCGTCTTTCACGTTGCCGTCGAGGCCGGGCTGGGTCGTGTTGCGGAAGAAGGCGGCCAGCGAGTAGAAGTCCTTCGCCGTGAACGGATCGAACTTATGGTCATGGCACTGGGCGCAATTAGTGGTCAGGCCTAAGTAAACCCAGCCGATGGTCTGGACGCGGTCCGCGGCGTAGTTGGCGAGGTTTTCTTCGACGATAGTGCCGCCCTCGTTGGTGGTGGCGTTACAGCGCTGTAGGCCGGTGGCAATCAGCTGCGACTCCGTGGGGTTGGGCAGGAGGTCACCGGCAATCTGCTCGACCGTAAATGTATTGAATGGCTGATTGGCGTTAAACGACTTCACGACCCAATCGCGGTAAGGCCACATCTCGCGCGGGTTGTCAAAGTGCAGGCCGTGTGAATCGGCGTAACGGGCGGCGTCGAGCCAGTAACGGGCACGGTGTTCACCGTAGGCCGTCGTCGCCATGAGTTCGTCGACCAGCGTACGCACCTGTCCGTCGTTCAGGCGGCTACCGTCCTTAGGAAGGTGCTTGGCGAGAAGTTCAGGCGAAGGCGGGAGGCCAGTGACGTCGAGTGCCAGGCGGCGAATGAGCGTGCGGGCGTCGGCCTCGGCGGCGGGCTGAAGTCCGGCCGTCTTGAGCTTGGCGAGGACGAAGGTATCGATCGGGTTCTTGGCCCAGCCGCTCTTATCGGCGGGGGCCGTGACTGCGACGGGCGGCAGCAGGGACCAGTGCGGCTGCCATTTGGCCCCTTGTTCGATCCAAGCCTTAATCGTGGCGATTTGCTCTGGCCTGAGCGACTTGTGCGACTCCGGCGGCGGCATGACCTCGTCGGTGTCCTTCGACGTAATGCGCTGGTAGAGGCTACTCTTATCGGGCTGTCCCTTGATGATGGTTGGCGGCTCTTCTTTGCCGTCCTTGGTCAGGCGCTTGGCGAAGAAGCCAGCCTCGGTGTCGAGGCGAAGGCCGGCCTTGCGCGTGCCTGGATCTGGGCCGTGGCAGTGGAAGCAGTTGTCGGCGATCACTGGGCGGATATCGCGATTGAACTCGACTTTCTCATCGGCCGCAAAGGAAACGGATACGAGGAAGGGCAGGAGTGCCAAGAGGGGCTTAGGCATGGGCTTGGGGTGTCTTGAATAAAAGAGTTTAATGGCAGGGGGGAAGTCGGATTAGTCCCGTTTTTTAATAAGAGTAGGTTCCAGGGCGGGTTGTTCCCTGCCTAGGTGTTAAATACCAGCCGTCCTGACGGACGGATTAGCTCAGAACTCCCAGCGGCGGGGGGTGCCTTGGGCTGGGGTCAGGACGATGTCGTCCAGGTCCACCGCAGCGGAGCCTGAGGGCAGGTAGAGTCGGAGGATGCTCGCCGCTTGCTTAGCGTTCAATTCAACCGTGATGGGCTGCCACGTGGCTTCACCGGAGGTCCGGTAGGGCACGGAGAGGATTTCGGCTCCGCCCGCGGCCCCCAGGAGGGCGATACGTCCTTCGCCGGCCTGCGCAGCGCGAATCCGGAAGGACAGTGACGCCTTGCCGGCGTAGGTGCCGGCGCCGACGCCGATGAAGGAGTCGGCCCCCTTGGACTCGATGTGCAGGGAGCCTTCGATGACCGAGGCCTTTCCAGCGCGGTTCTTCCAGCCGCCGGGGAGGTCGTCCGGGGCGATGGCCTTCTTCGGTGCGGCCGCCTTGGGCGCGGCCTTACCGAAGTTCGGATTTAGCTTCGGAATCACTGCTTCGGTGTCCTTGAGGAAGTCGGTGATCAGTCCGTTGAGTTCTTTCACGAGCTCGGGCTTCTCCTTGGCGAGGTTGCGGCGTTCGCC
>CAITUF010000199.1 GCA_903895475.1 uncultured Opitutia bacterium
GAACGTCCCCGTCAAAATATCACCAAGCATCTCTTCATTCATCTCCATCGGGTGGCCGGCCCAGACGAGCTTGCCCTCGCTGACCACGAAGGCGTGCGGGATGCCATTCACGCGCGCGGCTTCGAGGCAATCCTTGATGAACACATCGCCGCCGATGGCGACGGCGTAGGACATCTTTTCACCCTGTTGTTGGACGAACGCTTTAACTTTCTCGGCGGACTTGTCGTCCTTCTCGCCATCCCAGACATTGACACCAGTGAAGACGACACCCTTGGGGCCGAGTTTCTTGTGCAGTTCGTTGAGGTGGGGGATGGCGGTGATGCACGGGCCGCACCAAGTGGCCCAGCACTCGAAGACGTAGACCTTGCCCTTTTCGAAATCCTTGACCGCTTGGCCTTGGACTTGAGTCGCCGGACGGGTGGCGGGGACGTCGTCGCCGACCTTGAGCTCAGCGGCGGAAAGGGTGGCGGTCAGCAGGAGCAGCAGGAAGGCGCGCATGATGGGACCATCCTTACCGTTTCCCTCGGTCGCTCAACCCGGAAAAGGCTTGTGCGGATAATACTAATAACAAAAAACCCCCTACTCGCGAGGAGAGGGGGCTTATGGACGCCAGCGGTCGGAAACTCAGCTTAGACGGACTTAGCGTTGAATTTATTCCGGATGGCCTCGACCACGGCTGGGTCGGCCAGCGTGGCGATGTTACCGAGTTCGCGGCCTTCGGAGACATCGCGCAGGAGGCGTCGCATAATCTTGCCCGAGCGGGTCTTGGGGAGGTCGGGCACGAAGACGATGCGTTCGGGGCGGGCGAACTTGCCGATCTTGGCGTCGACCATGCCGTTGAGCGTCTTGGCTAGGTCCGCTTCGTTGACAGTCTTGGCAGCGGCGGTCTTGAGGATGACAAAGGCCATGAGCCCTTGGCCCTTGAGGTCGTGCTTCACGCCAATGACGGCGGACTCGGCGACCGCGGGGTGTTCGATGAAAACAGCTTCGAGTTCAGCGGTGCCGATACGGTGACCCGAGACGTTGACGACGTCGTCGACGCGGCCGGTGATCCAGAGGTAGCCGTCCTTGTCGCGGATGGCGCCGTCGCCCGGGAAGTAGTAGGCGCCATTCCAGCGGCTCCAGTAAGCCTCGATGTAACGCTTCTCGTCGCCGTAGATGCCCTGGGTGATGCCCGGCCAAGGCTTGCGGATGGCGAGCAGGCCGGTGTCGGTTTCGTTGCCGTTTTCGTCGAGCACTGCGGCGTCGACGCCAAAGAAGGGCAACGTGGCGCAGCCTGGCTTGGTCGGCGTGCAGCCAGGCATTGGGGTGATCATGTGGCCGCCGGTTTCCGTCTGCCACCAAGTGTCGACAATCGGGCAGCGCTCGGCGCCGATGTTGCGGTGATACCAGAGCCAAGCCTCCGGATTGATGGGCTCACCGACGGAGCCGAGTAAGCGGAGCGTGGAGAGGTCGTACTTCTGCACCCACTCATCGCCCCACTTCATAAAGGCGCGGATGGCGGTCGGGGCCGTGTAGAAGACCGTGACCTTGTGGTCCTGGACAATCTTCCAGAAACGGCCGAAGTCCGGGGCATCGGGCGCACCTTCATACATGAGTATCGAGGCGCCATTGAGCAGCGGGCCGTAGACAACATACGTGTGGCCGGTGACCCAACCCACGTCCGCGGTGCACCAGAAGAGGTCATCGTTACGGAGGTCGAAGACATACTTATTGGTCGTGTAGGCCTGCAGCATGTAGCCGCCCGTGCCGTGGATGATGCCCTTGGGCTTGCCGGTGGAGCCGGAAGTGTAGAGCAGGAAAAGCATGTCATTGGACTCCTGCCAAACGGCGGGGCAGTCCGTCGTGACTTGGGCGGCGGCCTCGTGATACCACGCGTCGCGACCAGCCTGCATGCTGCAGCCAGCGTCGGGTTGGCCAGGGTGGCGCTGGACGACGAGTACCTTCTCGATGCTCGGGCAATCCTGCACGGCTTCATCGACCGTCTGCTTGAGCGCTAAGAACTTTCCGCGGCGGTAGCCACCGTCCATCGTGATGACCGCCTTAGACTTCGCATCATTGACGCGGTCGCGGATGGATTCAGCGGAGAAGCCACCAAAGACGACGGAGTGAACGATCCCGAGACGTGCACACGCGAGCACCGCGATGGTGAGCTCGGGGACCATTGGCATATAGACGGCAACGGTGTCACCTTTAACCAGCCCGAGGCCCTTGAGGACGTTGGCAAAGCGGCAGACTTCGGCGTGGAGTTCGCGGTAGGTGAGGCGGCGGATATCCGTGGCTTGGCCATCTTTGGTTGGCTCGCCTTCGAAGACGATGGCGACCTTCTCGCCGAGGCCCTTCGCGATTTGCGCGTCGAGACAGTTATAGGCGATGTTGGTCTGACCGCCGACAAACCATTTGAAGAACGGCTTCTTCGACTCGTCGAGAACTTTGGTCCAAGGCTCGAACCACGTCAGCTCCTTGGCTTCATCCGCCCAGAAACATTCCGGGTCATCGATGGAGCGACGGTAGAGCTTATTGTAGCCATCCATGCCCTTGACGCGGGCCTTGGAGACGAAGTCGGCGGACGGCGGGAAGACTTTCTCCGAGGCGCTGAAGCCTTCGGACGCGGCCTTCTGGACGTCGGCGATTTCTTCATTCACCTCGGTCAGGGCTTTGCGACGCTTGCGCAAGATGAGGTAAATCGAGAACGCTACCAAGATGGCTAGAATAAGCACCAGTGGGTAACTGTCGTAGAAGTTGGGATCGAAGGCGGCAGCGAGAGAAGCCATGGGCGGGGAAGGGGTAGTCCATTTGAGTTGTGCGGTCTCAAAAGGACAACCAAAACGCACCTACGATGACTGAAAAGCGCGCTTTAGCCCGAAATATTGCAAATCCGCTTAACCGAGTTCGGCTAGCAGGTCGGCGAAGTCGTCCACGACGCGGACGCCGAGCCCTTGCAGGCGGTCGCGGTGTTGATGGCCGTGGGCGACGAGGACGCAATCCACGCCCATGGCGTGGGCGGCTTCAGCATCATGGGCCGTGTCGCCGACGTAGACGACGTGTTCGGGGTCTATGCCTAGGTCATGGAGATGGACGCGAGCGCGTTCTTCTTTGCTGCCAGCATGGATATCACTGCCGCCGCAGGTCTTGATGAAGTGGTGTGCTAGTTCGTAGTCGCGCAGGGTCGTGAGCAGTAGGCTGAGCTCATAAGCCGAGAGCACGGAATGCGTCAGGCCGGCCTTGGACAGTCCGGCGAGTAGTTCGCGGGACCGGGGATGAAGTTGGCACTCCGCCTTGCGTGCTTCGTATGAAGCCATGAAGCGATGAGAGATGGCGTGGAAGGTGGCCGCGTCGGCGTCAAAGCCCACCTTCCGGTAGACATTGATAACGGGGAATTCAAAAATTTGCCGATAGCGCACGTGGTCGACCAAGGGGCGACCGGCGTCACGGAGCATTTCATTGAGCGATTCGCAGCAGAGCCAAGTATCGTCGAGTAACGTGCCGTTCCAGTCCCAGACGGCATGGCGGTAATCGGTGAGTCGCTTACGCATGGGCGGGGACGAGCCCGAAGGCTTCGATACTTACTCCCGCGCTGGCGTGCGCGAGGTCTGGTGGGCGTTGCGTGGTGGGGAAGTTATCCCACGCCACGGGGGCTTCGCTCCACGCGAGGACCTTGGCCGTTTGCAGCCTGTACGGCGTATGGTGCACTTGTCCGCGCAGGAGGCGCCCATTCTTTTCGGTGAAGAAATTATAGCGCTCGGCGACGAAGAATTCGAGCGTGCCGGGCGAAGCCGCTGTCGGAGTGCCGAGGGGCTGCCAAGCATAGCGGGCGGTAGTGGTTTCGCCTGCCCGGCGGCAGTCCAGGGTGAAGCCGGTGCCGTCGGCCTGGTGGCTCATCTGCCCGTACTGGTAGTTGAGCGCGAACTGGGCCCGGGCGATCTTCACCGCCGGCCAGCGGTCACAGTCGAGGGAGAAAAAGAATACCCCGGGCTCGCCGGCTGCGTCGCGCACATAAACTCGGACGTTGAGTTCGTTGAAGTACGAGAGCCACGGGAGCGGCGGTAAGCCGACCGGGCGAACGGCATTCATTTTAAAGCCCACGACGCCGAGGTAAGTCGCGCCATCGAAGCAGTCGACCGTCAGCCCGCGCGGCAGGCGGCGTTGGACCTCCGCAGGGTCGACACGCCAATGGAAGAAGAAGAGATCATCCCAGCGTTGGCGCATAACTGCGCGACGGCCCGGGTGCTGCCCGGTGGCGAGGAGACGTTGGGTGGCCTGATCCACGCCGTACCTTCGCCCGCTTTGGTGGGGCGGTCAAGCGACCGCCTTATTTTGCCGCTTGGAAAGCCGGCTGGGATAGGTCGACCTGATACAGCACCTGATTGTAATCCCAGCGCGGGGTGGGCTGCTGGTTGTTGGTGAAAGTTGTCACATAGGTGCCCTCGAAATGAATCACGGGCGAGTCGTCGCGGAAAGCCTCGGGATGCAGGACGGGATTGTAGAACGTGTAGTTGTCGTGCGTCGCCACCTTGCACGCGCCCGTCCAAGGGCCGGTTGGGCTCGGGGCGGTCGCTAACCAGATTTCGCCGAGGAAGGAGGTGTCACCGCCCTTTTGCGTGAACAGCAGTAGCCAGCGCTTGCTCCACGGGTGCCAGGCCAAGTCGCCACCATGCGCTTCAACTTTCTTGCCCTCGGGGGTGAGGATGGTGCGGTCGGGCGAGAGGGTTTCCCAAGTCTGCGGGTTTTTCCAGGCTTCGTAGGTAGCCGGACAGCGGAGCGTCGGGAATGGGTTACAGTAGAGGAGCCAAGCTTTGCCCGCTGCGTCGGTCCACGGGAGTGCATGGCCATCAGGGACCTTGGGGGCCTTGGGTTGCTCGGCAGATTTGGTCCAGAACGTCAGGAGCGGCTTGAACTGGAGCGCAGCGGTATCCCATTCCACCAGGTCCCAGCGGTAGGCCTCCATATTGCCGCGCACTTTGACCGCAGAGGCGACGAGGTGCTCTTGGCCTTGGGCGTCTTTGAGCGTGGCGGCGCCCCAGACCCAAGTCGGGCCATCGCCCGGCACATTCGCCACGCCGCGGGCGGCGCCTTTCTGGTTAAGGAAGTAATCGAAGCGCACTTTCAACGGTGGGCGGGCGGGCGGCACAAAGTCTGCTGTGGTCGCCGCGGACACGTTAAAAATCCCTAGCGGGTAATTCGAGAGGTTGGTGTCGCCCCAGAACCAGAACTGTTTCCCGTCGAAGCGTGCGTTGACGATACTATCGCAACCCACCACGGGCCCATCGCGCCAATCTAGGTGTTCGCCCACCTTGTGGCTTTCGGCAAAGAGGCCCGTCCCCGTGAGGCGGCCGAGGCGCTGAGCTAAAATGCGGCGTTCCACCGTGACGGTGAGTTTCTTGCCTGGCTCGGGTCGGAGGCGCGCCCCTTTGTACCCGAAGCCATCGGCTTTCACGCCGTAGCCGTGGCCGCTCACAGTAAACCAAGTCTCCTGGCCCATCAGTTCTGGTAGGTCAAAGGCGATGACCCCGGCGTTATCCGAGACGAAGCGGACGCCATGGACCGTCCGCAGTTCGACGCCAGGCACGGACCACTGGGTGCCTTTCTCGATGATCTCAATACGGCACGGCTCGACCGCTAATAGCCCCGGGCTCAGCAGCCAGCAGGCCAGCAGGACGAGGGTCAAGCGCATGGGCTGACTCTTCGCAGTTTCTCGGGGGCTTCAAGCGTAGGCTGGTGGCTTTTCGCTTGGAGCGGTCCGCGAACGGGCTTAACCCTCACCCATGCTCTCCGATGCGCGCCAAGCCGAGTTGCTGAAGTTTGCCGAAGCCTTGGCGGACGTCGCCCGCTCGGTACTCATCCCCGCGCACGCCGACCCGGATACCCGCCTCGAGATTAAGTCCGACGGCACGCCCGTGACTTGGGCCGACAAGGAAGCCGAGCGCCTCATGCGTCAGCTCATCGCTAAGGCCTACCCCTCGCACGGGATCTTGGGCGAAGAGTTTGGCCCTCAGAACGCCGATGCCGAGTTCTGTTGGGTGCTCGATCCCATCGACGGAACGAAGTCCTTCCTTTCGCGCGTGCCGCTCTACGTCACCCTCATCGGCCTACGTTATGAAGGTCAGCCGTTATTGGGCCTCATCGATCAGCCGATATTGGACGAACGCATCGTCGGCGATGGCCGGACCGCCCGCCTGAACGGTAAGCCCGTGCGGGTGGCCGAAGTCGCGTTAAAGGATGCCGTCGTCGTCTCGACCGATTTTGATAACATTCGGCGCCTGCATAAGCGGGCCCGCTGGAACCGTCTCGCCGATTCAGTTGCCCATACGCGTACGTGGGGTGACGGCTATGGCCATATGCTCGTCGCCAGCGGCCGGGCCCACGTGGTGGCTGACCCAGTGATGAACCCGTGGGACCTCGTCCCCGTGATTCCGGTGCTCAAGGGTGCCGGTGCCGTCGTCACCGATTGGCACGGCGGCAACGCCGTCGCGAGTGGCAATATCATTGCCGCCGCGCCGAAGTTGCACGCGCAAGTACTGGCGAGCTTGAACGACTAACGCTTCTTCGCGAGGCGGATTTGCAGCGAGCGCCCGTGCGCATCGAGGCTTTCCATGCCCGCAAAGGCGGCGACCACGCTGGCGGCTTTGGCTAAGGAGCGTTGGTCATAGCGCACGAAGCTCGTCCGGCGAAGGAAGTCGGCGACGCGGAGGCCGCTGAAGAATCGACCCGTGCCGCCAGTCGGTAGCGTGTGGCTCGGGCCAGCGGTGAAGTCGCCGAGGACCGTCGGGGTCTCATGGCCGAGGAGGAGGGCACCCGCGGTCGTGATGGCGGCGGAGAGTTTCGCTTCTTCGCGTTTTGCGACCATGAGTTCGAGGTGTTCAGGGGCGACGAGGTTAGCCACGCGCGCCGCTTCGGAGATTTTCCGGACGAGGATTACGCAGGTCATCTTCTCGAGCGCCTTCGTGATTTTGGCACCATGCGAGAGCGTGAGGGCTTGGGCGTGGGCCGAAGCGAGGCAACGGTCAGCAAAGGCCGCTTGGTCGCAGACGAGGTAGAGCTTTTCCTTGCCGCTGCCGTGTTCCGCCTGTGCGCAGAGGTCGGCGCCAACGAAAACAGGGTTAGCCGTGCGGTCAGCGATGATCATCACTTCACTCGGGCCGGGTAGTAGGTCGACGCCCACGAGGCCGAAGAGCTGGCGTTTGGCTTCGGTGACATACGCATTACCGGGACCAAAGACCTTATCGACGGCAGGGATGGACTTCGTTCCGAGCGCGAGCGCAGCGATGGCTTGGACGCCGCCGACCGCGTAGACTTCCTTGATGCCGCAGAGGTAGAGTGCGGCGAGGATATCAGGGTTAATCTGGCCGTCGGGGCCGGGGGGCGTGCAGGCACAGAGCTCAGGCACGCCAGCGACCTTCGCGGGGAGTGCCGTCATCAGGACTGTCGAAACGAGCGGGACTTGGCCGCCTGGGATGTAAAGGCCGCACCGTTGGATGGCGTGGTGACGTTCACCGACCGTGGCGCCATGCGGGTTCTTCGCGGACCAGCCCTTGGGCAAGGTGCGGCGATGGAAGTCGGTCACGCAACGCGCCGCTTCATTGATGGCCTTGCGTTTGGCTGGGGTAAGTTGCTGGGCGGCCTGCTTGAGGCGCGCTTCGGGTATGCGGAGCTGCTTGGCGGTCAACTGCACATGGTCGAACTTCTTTGTGTAGGCGAGTACGGCAGCGTCACCGCGGTCACGCACGTCAGCGATGATGCCAGCCACCGTCGCGCGGACGTCGGTCGAAGCTTCGCCATTACCAACGAAGGCACGGAGGCGGGCAAGAAAGTCGGGGGCGTGGGCCTGGAGGACGGGCATGGGCTTAGCGGGTCGGGAAGATGAAGTGACCGGGCGTGAGCGTGGGGTTGACGACGATCTTTTCGTAGGTGGCTTCGGCGACTTTCTTACCATCAATCAAGATGGCTTCCTTCTGCGTAAAGAGGATACCTTCGACGACGATCGTCGCGATGACCAGTTGGCGTTGCGTCTTGCCGTCGGGCATCGGCTGGTCGGTGGCAGTGAGGCGGAAGGTTTCGGCGTCAAAGTGGCGGATGAGGCGGAAGCCGCTCTTGTAGGCGTATTCCACGGCCACTTGCTTGCGTCCGTTGATTTCGCTGGCGGGCGCGGCCTTCACCACGCCTTGGCGCTCGGCGGGGGCGGCGAAGAAAGTCAGGTCACTCGTGGCCATGTCGCGGAGCACGCTCACAAACTCGGAGCGCAGCACGCCGATTTGGGTCGTCTGCGTGGACTTGCGCCAACCTTCGTTACCGTTGGTTGCGAGGATCTCTTCGGTGGAGCGGTTGGCGTTGAGGCTGAGTTGGTAGCGCTGGTCGGGCGTGTTGACCTCGAGCAGGGTGAAGCCGGCGGGCTTTCCGGCCGCATCGACGGACGTCAGTTCGAATTGGAGGCTCCGCACCTTCGCGAGGGCGGCGGGGTCCGAGGCCAGGGCGACGCGCGCCTGGGCGATGACCTCGGTGGGGGTGAGCTCGGCGGCGTAGGCGCAGGTCGCGCAGGCTAGCCAAGCGAGCATGGTCCGGAAAGATGCCATAAGGCTTCTGGGTATGGCTTTGGCGGTGGGCCTTGGCAAGCCTCCGCCCAGTCGGGCGGGGTCGGCATTGACCCTTTCGGGCAAACCGCCTAAGTTTTGGGCCATGCGAATCCTTGCGCTGCTGCTTTTGACCCTGACCTTCACGGCCTGCCAGAACGCCCAGCCCGAGGACGAATGGCGCAACCACACCGCCACGAAGTTACACCTGATCAAAGTCGGTGATACCCGTGCGCAGGTCATCGAACTCCTCGGGGTGCCGAGCGATGCGGCGGCGGATGGGACGATGGAGACCCTCTTTTACCGCATGCTCCCGACTTCGGCGGAACTCGAATATGCCGCCGCGAACAAAGCTTTAGGTGGTTGGAAGAATGCGGCCGAAAAGCGCGCGGTGCCTCCGATCACGCATGAAGTGCGTCTGCTCAACGGTATCGTGAGCGGTTACGGTCCGTCCCTGACGCCAACGCGCTGAGGCTCAACCGCGGGCCGCGACCAAGAGGCCGGCGACATCGCAGCGGCCCTCGTAGAGCGCCTTGCCGACAATAGCGCCGACGAGGTTGGGGTAGGCCTTGGACATCTGCGCGAGGCGACGGACGTCTTCCGTGCCCGCCACGCCGCCCGAAGCAATGACGCCGCAAGGGCAGGCCTTGAGGACGGCTTCGAGGGAGTTCCAGTTCGGACCGGTGAGCATGCCATCGGTCGCGATGTCCGTATAAATCACCGTAGAGACACCGAGCTCACCCGCTTCCTTGGCGAAATCGGTGGCCTGCAGGGCGGTCACGGCCGTCCAGCCTTTGACGGCGACGAGGCCATCCTTAGCGTCGATGCCGACGGCGAGGCGCGGGCCGTGGGCCTTGGCCATCTCGCGGAGAAAAGCGGGGTCGGTCGCGGCGCGGGTACCGATGACGACGCGGCTGGCACCGGTCGCGTAAGCGGACTCGGCGAGGGCGCGGTCGCGCATGCCACCCCCAAATTGAATCTTCGGTCCGAGTTGGGCGATACGAGCGAGTGTCGCGAGGTTGAGCGGGGCGCCGCCGAAGGCACCGTCAAGGTCGACAACGTGAATCCATTCCGCGCCGGCTTGGGCGAACTGGACGGCGGGCTCGACCGGGTCTTCGTAATAGTTCGTGCGCGCGTCGTCGCGGCCTTGGCTGAGGCGTACGCAGCGACCGCCGCGGATGTCGATGGCGGGATAGACGATCATGAAATTAGGCGCCCTTGCGGGCCTTCGTACTCGCCGCGGTCACGGTCACCGGCTTCTCGCCGCGGATGGCTTCTGCCGTCACCGTAAACTTCGAGCCAGCGGGAGATTCCGGCAGGGCGTACATAGTCTCGAGCAGCACGCCTTCGAGGACGGAGCGCAGGCCACGGGCGCCAGTGCCGAGGGCGAGCGCGCGTTCGGCGAGGGCGTCCAGGGCTTCGGGGGTGAATTCGAGGTTCATGCCCGAAAGCCCAAAGAGCTTGCGGTACTGCTTGGTCGGGGCGTTCTTCGGCTCGGTCAGGATCCGGATGAGGGCATCCTTGCTGAGCGGCTCGAGGACGGAGATGACCGGGAGGCGACCAACGAACTCGGGGATCATCCCGAACGAGAATAGGTCTTCCGGCTGGAGACCGGCGAGGACCTGTTCGGCCGAAAGCGTCGGCGGGATATCGCCACCCTGGATAAAGCCCAATGCCTTGGTACCCGAGCGGCGAGCGATGAGGCGGTCGAGGCCAACGAACGCGCCGCCGGCGATGAAAAGGATATCGCCCGTATCAATCTGGATGCACTGTTGCTCGGGGTGTTTGCGACCGCCCGCAGGAGGGACGTTGCAGACCGTGCCTTCGAGGAGTTTGAGTAGGGCCTGTTGGACGCCTTCGCCAGACACATCGCGCGTGATGGAAGCGGAGTCGGACTTACGGCCGATCTTATCAATCTCGTCGATGAAGATGATACCACGCTGGGCGCGCTCGACGTTCATATCGGCGGCCTGGAGGAGGCGGAGAACGACGGTTTCAACGTCGTCGCCGACGTAGCCGGCTTCGGTGAGCGTGGTGGCGTCTGCGATGGCGAACGGCACGTCGAGCATACGCGCGAGCGTCTTGGCGAGGAGCGTCTTGCCGGTGCCAGTTGGCCCAATCAGAAGGACGTTACTCTTATCTAATTCGACTTCACCGAGGGCGTTGCTCTTGTCGCCGCCCGCGGCTTGCGTGAGGCGATCGTTGAGGCGCTTGTAGTGATTATGGACGGCGACGGAGAGGACCTTCTTGGCGTGGTCCTGACCGATGACGTGGATATCGAGTTCCGCGCGGAGGGCCGCGGGGGCAACGAGTTTGACGGGCGTCGGTACATACTTGGCCGGGCCGGCCTGCATGAGCGGACCCGCCGCCGAGCCAGCGCTGGGCTTACCCTCGCGGGTGCGCTCACGGTCGATGAGGCGCCCACAGGTGGAAACGCAGACGTCGCAGATGCCGATACCTTTCGGGCCAGCAATGAGCTTACCAGCCTGAGCGGCGGGCTTGCCGCAGAAGGAGCAACACTCCGCCTGGTCGCCAGCCATGAGGATTAAGCGCGGCCTGCCTTAGGCAGGACGACGTGATCGA
>CAITUF010000200.1 GCA_903895475.1 uncultured Opitutia bacterium
CAGGACTTCTTCCAGACCTTAGCCCGTAAGAAGAAGAGCGCGGTGAAGATCACGGCAAATGCTCCGAGCCAGATCATGAGGCTCGCTCCTGTTCCTTGGTCTTTCGGGGCGGGTATGCTGCCTAAGACGGGCAGCAATCCCGTGGCGAGCAGCGCGGTGATGGCCGCAATCTTGGTGGTCTTGAAATTGGAAGAGTGAAGGTGTCGTCGGACGAGCAGCGCCGGTAGCGCGGGGTGTGTGCCAAGCAACGGGCTGAGTTTCCAGCCCAAGCCGTCGGGGGCGTGTTCCTTGGCGATGGTCGCGACGTCGCCGTCAGATCCGGCATGACGGCCGGGCAGTAGGAAAAGCATCAGGACGACCGCCTCGCCCTTGGCCTGTTGTAACGCATCCTCGAGTAAGGGTTCGTTGAAGTCATACTCCGCGCCTTCGCGGCGTTCCATTGAGCAGGCGATTAATTCGTCCTCGTTCAGGCCGAGTTGATTACGAAGAGAGAGGGCGAAGAAATCGCGGCAGCGCGTCACTTCGCGGATGGGGGAGCCGTGGTCACAAAGGTAGACCGTTCCACTGCCTTTACTCCATCCGGTCGACTTCAAGTTATCGATTAGCATGCTAATCAGCTCGGGGCCGAAGAGTGGCTCGCGGATGCTCAGCTTTATCTTCCCCGCGTTCGCTTCCGCGAAAACCTTGGGGAGGTATTCTGTGATGGCGAGGCTCGGCCCGATGAACAGAGGCAACACAATCAGTTCGTTGATGCCGTCGGCCTTCGCTTGCTGGACGGCTTTTTCGAAGATGACTGCGGGCTGTCCGTCGAGGAGGGCAGGGTCTATCTTGTGCGAGTGGAGCACCGATACCGGGTGCACGACTTGGTCGAGTAAACGACCGACTTCGTTCGAAAGCAGGCGCAGCTGCAGGGTGGCCGCCGGTTGTAGGGAGCCATTGTCTACCAGCAGGATGCGGGTTGCCGCCATAGCACGTACGTATGGGGGGTTGGAGGGCTTTGGCAACGCAGGTCTAGGCTATTTGTGGTTTGCCGTCAGGGGTAAGCTTCGGAGTTAATTCCCTCCCCATGAATCTGCCCCGCTTCCTGCTCCCCGTCGTCGCTTTGGTTGCCGCTGCTTCGGCCCACGCCGAAATCACCTGGTTGACCGATCTCGACCAAGCCAAGGCCGTCGCCGCCAAGGAAAAAAAGGCAATCCTCGTCGACTTCACGGGTAGTGATTGGTGCGGCTGGTGCATCCGTCTGAAGAAGGAAGTCTTCGACCAGAAGGCCTTCGAAGTCGCCGCTAAGGATTTTGTCTTCGTCGAACTGGATTACCCTCGCGGTAAAAAGCAGGACCCTGCGGTCAAGGCCAAGAATGACGCCCTGGCTAAGCAGTTTAATATCCAAGGCTTCCCCACCATCCTTTTGATGAATGCTAAGGGACAGGTGTTTGCCTCGACCGGTTACGAAGAAGGTGGCCCTGCCAATTACCTCAAGTCCCTCGCCAAGTTCCTTAAGGATCACAACGACGCTGGGGTGAAGAAGTTCGCGGACTCCGCGGCTGCCGAAGCCAAGCAGTCTGAACTCAATGAAGCCCTCGACGGCGTCATCGGGCCATTCATCGAAAAGAAGGACTACGC
>CAITUF010000201.1 GCA_903895475.1 uncultured Opitutia bacterium
AGGATGGATTCCCAGCCGCCGTCGGGCGGGGTGAGCCCGGCCGGGATGCCGGCCGCTTGGGCGGCTTCGGTGACGGTGCCAGAGAGGCGGAGGAGCGGCGAGAGGAGGGCGGGTTCGTTGACGCGTGTCAGGTTGCCCGTGGCATCGGCGCGGAAGAGCTGGGCGGGCTTGCCGTCGCTATCTAGGCCGTAGAGTGTCGCGTTCTTGAGCGCTTCGCGCAGCACCGGCTTGCCGTCGCGGCCCACGGTACCAATAAAAATCAACTTCTTCGATTGTAGGTCGCCCAGCGTGCGGCGCCAGAAGCGCGCTTCCTCGGCGTATGTTGCCCCTGTCTGGCGCGTCAGGAACGCGCGGAGCTCTAGTTGTACGTCGGCCCACTTATCCTTAAAGAGGAAATCGTAAGGGCTCAGCGCATTTTGCGTGATGCGGCGCAGCTGGTCGGCGTCGCGTTGGGCCGAAGGCGAGTAGAGCAGGCCCCAAGCCTCAGGTCGTTGGCTGGCCACCTTGAAGAGCTCCTGCATCTGGTAAGCCCGTAGTTCGAGGTGCGGGGTGGGGCTGCGTCGGATGAGGTCAAGTTTACGCAGGAGGGGTTCCGACATCTTGCCGGCCTTGAGGTCGTAGAAGCGGCTGAATTGGCGCAGGTAGTCGAGTTCAGGAATCACTAGGCCTTCTAAAAGATCCTCGCCGGATTTCGTGGTTTCCCCGTTAGCGCCGTTAAACTCGCGGCAGCTCCAGGATGACTCGACCAGGGTGCCGTCTCGGCTGAGTTCCTTGGCGGTTCGGACAGTCTCCATCCCGCCGCTGATCAGGTTACGCTGCAGGGAGATTTCGCTGGCAATGAAGACCTGGCGCATGATGCGCGGATCGCCTCCGCGGCTATGCTCGCGGACGTTATATTTCCGCAAGCGGGCAGTCATCTTATCGTCAGCTAGCGCGCGGATGACCTTGTCTTCGGAAGCGAGGAGTTCGTCGGGTTGGAAGACGCCGTTGGCATCGGACTTCGCCAAGCCATCCCACATCACGCCCACTCGGGGGGCGAGGGTCGAGCGGGGGAGGTTGCGGAGGGCCTCCGCGCGTTCGGTGATGAAACTGGCGCGCTTGCGGAGGTCGGAATTCTCCTTCGCGGTCTCGGCGACGGCCGCCAAGGCGTCGAGGTAGGCCTTAAGGTCGCCAGATTCTGCCAGTCCCCGGCTCGCGTTGACGGATTTCTGGTCGGCTTCGAGGCGGAGGGCTGCCCGGTCAGTTTCGGCGAAGGCCTCGTCGAGGTCTTTGAGGCCAGCGGCGGTCAGGGTCGTCAGGAGTGCGCGTAATTTTTCCAGGGCATCATTGGCCCGGGGCAGGTTTACGACGGTCTCGTCTTCACCCAGTGCTACTTTGAGTTGCCGACGTAGCGCCAAGAGGTCGTTGCGGCTTTCTTCGCTGACCTTGGTGCAGCTAGCGAGGATGGCGGCTGGGTCAGGTAGGATGGTTTGCAAGCGCGCCGAGGCGGCGGGACCAACCTTTGCGAGTTCGCTGACATATGCCTTGGCCCGTTGGGTGACGGGGGCGAAATTTGCAAGGGTGATGCCTTCTTTGCGGCGCTGTTCCAGGTAGATGGCCTCGGTCTTCAGTTGCAGCTCCGTTTCGGCTTGGGCGCCGGCTTTCCGGCGGAGCTCTTCGGTGGTCGTCTTGATCTCTTCGCTCGCGAGGAACTCTGGATGGTCATCCTTAAGCTTCTCGAGTTTGTTCATGGCACCTTCGTTGTCCCAGCGTTCCACCAGGGCTTGGATTGCCGTGAAGCGATCGGCGGCTTCTTGGGCCTTACCCTCTTGGGAGTGCCACCAGAAGGCGCCGAGTAGCAGGCAGAGCAGGCCTACGACCCATGAAGTCGTCAAGATGGCGTAGCGTCGGCTGAGGCGAGCCCGGGTCAGTTGGCGGACGCCACGGGCTTCGCGAATGGTCCCTTCGGGTAAGCGGTCGGCGAGGGGCGTTGCCTTTTCAATCCACGCGTTGAGGCGTGAAATCAGCAGGGCGGGGGAGGAGCCGCGGCTAGCTTCTTGACGGAGAATATCCCATTCTTTCGTCAGCGTTTCGAGGGCGGCCCGTTGGGAGGCTTCGGCTTCCGCGGTGGCGGCAAGTTCGCCGGCCCAGATTTCAAGCGTGGTCAGCTCCGCTAAATCCGTCGCATCTAGGATGACGAGGTGGTCGCGTTCTAACGTACGGATGCGTCCTAAGTGATTAGCACAGGATTCCCATTGGTCGGCGTCGCGGGCAGTGCGCGCTTCGGGGAGGAGGTCCCTAATCTGCTCGTGGGCTTTGTCGCGAAGATGGGCGATGCGCCGCGCGAGGGCGTCATCCCAGCGTGGCTCGTTTGTCAGCAGGAGAGCCCCGAAGCGCTCCATTCGATGCATCAACTCCACGGCCTCCCGGGGGGAGCCTTGGTCGAACAGCTGCAGGACCTTACCCAGCGATTCACGAAGGAACTTACTGGAGAGACGCGTCAGTTCAGAGCGTGCTGTCGGATCATCGGGATTGATGCGGGCGATGGAGCGCAGGACCGTCAACGCGCTTTCTTCGTCACGTTGGCGCATGGCCTCCCGGTAGTCGCGGTAGAGTGGATGGTTTTCGCCAATCACTTTACCGTAGAGGCTTTCGACCGCGAGAATATGCTGGTCGTCGAGCGGAAAACCGGTCGGCAGGCCGCGTTCACGGCAGAGCGCTTGCCAGCGTTCCGAGTCAGCGAAACTTAAGAGCGCACAGAGGCCGAGTAGGTCGGGTTCCGATTCGGCTACTTGAAGGGCGGCGTGGTCGTTACCGGTCCGGATGAGGGCCGCACATTGCTCCAGCCGTTCGCGGGTTCGCTGGCAGAGCGTCGCGTATTCGCCGGCCAGCGAGCGCGCCTCGAGGTCGGGCGTGCCGACTTCGAGCTGTCCGCGGATACGGGCGATGAGGCGTTCAGTCAGCATACGGGCTTAGCGGAATTCGACGAGGAGGAGGCCCTCTTCACCGCGTGGGGAAACCGTCCGGAGGCTCCAAGGGGCACCGGCTTTGACGAAATCTTGTGCCGTGAAGGCGCTGCGACGGGCTTTGACTTCATCGTAGGAAGGAGCGCCTGGCCCGGACTTCCGTTCGAGGCGGACGAGGTCGGTATCGAGTAGGGACTTGGTTGCCCGGATTGACGCGAGGTCGCGATCAGGGAACTCGTGACCCGCGGGGTAAAGCCCAAGTGAGCCGTTGGACGCGATGAACGAATTGATGATCGGTTCCGCCCAGGCGGCCGCGTGGACCACGCCAGTGTCGACGTCCGACTTCAGCGCGGCGAGGCCCAGATTGAGCGGGCGGAGGGCCTTGACGTTGGTGATGAGCGCGATGGTCTGGTGCGACCCATCGGCCAATTCGATTTCGATTAACTGGTTAGTGTCGCGGAGTTGCGAGGCGGAGTTATCGGCGAAGTTCAGCGTCACCGTGTTGAGGCGGGAGCCCACGCCGATGACGATGGGTTGCCGGCCGGAGTTACTCGTGGCTTCAATCCAATTGGCTTGGCTGCCGGTCCGGATTTCCGCGGTCTGGTATTTGGTCTTCTCATCGCGGGCGTGGAAGGATTCCAGCGGAAGTAGGCGAATACGGGCGCTGATTGCCTTGTTTTTGTTGGCGCCGGTGGTGTCGATGAATCGGCCGATTTTTTCCGCGGCGGCCATGCTGAGTTTGAATTCGGCAGTCGAAGGCGAGTTTGGTCCGAGGTCAGCCGTCAGCCATTCGCCTTGGGTCAGGATGATGGGTCGGACGTCTAAGTCGCCGACCAACTGGGCCCGGGCCTGGATGCGTGTGAGTTCTTCCCAGGCGGTATCTTTAGTGACTTCGAGGGCGATCCCGATGCGGAGCGCTTCGGCCGCGTCTTCGGCGATTTCCAGCATGCCTTTACGGTTGGCGGTCGCGGTCGGGCTTTCGAGTCGGCCTAACAGGCTGGCCGTGGTCGTCTCCGCGAATTTCGACTTCAAGCGCGGTAAGTATTGCTCCCGGTAGCGGGCCGCGAAGGTCGGTGAAAGTTTGCAGCTTTCGAGCCACAGCTTACCAGCGGCGACGAAGTCATTGCGGGCCATGAAACTGTCGACATCAGTGATTGCGCGGTTGGCCTTGAGGAGTTCATCGGCCGCTGTCGAGTCAATGGGCGGTGGGGTGAACTTGGTTGTCTCGACGACCTTCTTTACGGGTTGGCTGAAGTAGGCGAAGGCGAGGCCGGCGGCGACGAGCACTAGGAGGCTAACGACTGCAATCGTGACGGTGTTGGAGGCGGTGGCGGGGGCACTGGTAGCGCCGGTTCGGCGCGGCGAGGAAACCGTTGGGCCAGCGGAAGCGGGGGCGGTCGCGCCTGCGCCCGTCGCGGCGACGCGGGCTAGTTCGCCCGTGGGGGAAGTGAGCTGCGCCGCTTGGGCGAGGTCGATGGTGGGACGTCCCGAGGCGTACCCCACGGCCCAATCGAAGCCATCGGCTCCGGTCTTGGCTGCGTTAGTCGTAAACGTGGCGGCCCAAGCGGAGCGGCCAAGCAAGGCGGACGATTCCGCGAGTAAGCGGAGTAACTGCGCGGAGCTCGGCGGGTTCAGTAATGACACCGAAGCTGCGCCGGAGGCGTTGACCAGCCAAGCGGCCTTAGCGCCGGTGCCGGCGAATTCACGCCAGCCAGCGGCCGGCGTGAGAACCGGATGTGCGGCCAGCGGGAGTGGGCGGGTATCTTCTTTGAGCCAGGTTGGCTCTTCGCTCCAAGTATCTTTCCAGTCGTTCCAGCGCAGTGCGACTGCCGCGGGCGGCGGGAGGACAGCGGCTTCCTCGGCGGTGAACACCACGTGGTGCGCCAGGCGATTATCGCGTTGCGAATAGTCGAGCCCACGGGCTACGAAACGCGACAACACGTACCAAGTTTGGCTGCCCGCTTCGAGCCGACGGAAGGTGAAGGTCTCCCCCTCGGCGACGTCGTGTGGTGTGCCGAGTGCTTCGAGTTGCTGCGTGAGTCGTTCCGAGAGCGAGGCATGCCGAGCGACGGTGCAAAAGCCGGAACGGCCGGCGACCAGTCCGCGGGGGGCGGAGGTAAAAATTAGTTGCAGGGGCATGGAAAGCTTTAGCGGCTGGGAAGCAGTTCAGGGGACGAGCGATGCAGGAGCCAGTAGACGGGCTCTTCGACGTGGGCGGGGGCGAGGCGCTGGGGGTCGGGGGCGATGCGGCCCTTGTTGGGGCCAGTGGTGAGTACCGTTGGCTGGTGGCCGAAGGAAGTGACCGCAAAGTAGCAGATTTCACTGGCGAGTGATTCGGCCGTCGCCACGAGACCAGGGCAGAGGCTGACGAGGACCGTGCGGACGCGGTCAGAGTTTCGACGCACCGCCTCGAGGTTGAGTTTTCCGGCGCTCAGCACAGGCTCGAGCGGTGAGGACAGAAGGAATTCCCAAGTATCGCATTTACCGACCACGAAGGCCAGGGGCGTGGCGATGCGTTGGCTGGGGGCCAGTCCGAGTACACGCTTAATGCGGCTCTCCATTTCGGATAGAATGCTGTCCTGTTGGTCGACCCGGCCTTTGATGGCTAACTGTGGGTCATCGACGCCAATCAACTTAGCTTTGAAGCGGGCGTTGGCCGTTGGGTCGAAGAGAAAGAGCAGGCCGGCGGAGTTGGCGACGTGCATCGCCCCTGGTGAGTCGTGGATATCGATGCCGGGTTCGAAGTGTTCGCCCGCGTTATCGTAGAGCACGATCGAGGTTTCGTCGCGACTCGCCGAGGGCCGGGCCAGCGAATAGATAAACGGGCGGGGTAGGGAGACCATGCGCCCGAGGCGGGGTAGCTTTTCGTAAGTCGCGCCTTCCAGGGCGGTCTTGCCGAGCAGGGCATCTTCGGGCGTGGCGGCCGAGAAGAGGGTGTTGCGCATTTGATTGAGCAGCATGTTGCCGCTGGGGTCACCATCCTTGAAGGCTAGGCCGAAGTCGCCGGGTAATCGGTCTTGGAGGACGTGCGTCAGGACCGCGAGGTAGTAGGATTTCCCAGCACTCGGTGCGCCAATTACGGAAAGGATGCGATGGGGCATGTCCATGTAGCCCGGCGGCAGTTGGCGGCGACAGTGGGGGCAGGCCAAGTCGGTGCAGGCTAGGCCCATCGGGTCGAGCGCGAGGCCCTGGTCGTTGAAGCGCGTCGGTTGGAAGCGTAGGCGCGCGTCGGCCCCCAGGATGGGGTCGCCGCGAAGGTCTTCGTGGATCGCGACGCTCAGGGCATCCCCTGCGTCGAAGCGCGTCCAGCAGACCGGGCAAAGATGGGCGCCTTTGTTTTGTTCGGCCGTGAGGGCGGACGTTGCCGCCGGTTTGGGTTCGGTTTCTTCGCGGACGGTGAGGAGCGATGCAATCTGTGAAAGTTTAAAGCCGACTTCGAGGCCGGCGGGTGTGCACGCCAAGGTATCGGTGGCACGGCCGAGGTTGGCAGCGTACTCTAGCAGTTGTTGGGGTGGCAGCTCACCCAGTAGGTCACCGGTGGATGCATCGAACAGGACCCATGAACCCGTTTGGACGGAGTCGAAGGGGTCATCTTCGTTCCCCGAAATCACGAAGAGCCCGTCTTCGAGTTGGACCGTGGACGTTTCGGTGATGGTTGTCTTGGGGCGCAGCAGGGTGCCATTCACTAAGACGGGTGCCGCCGAGGTAGCTTCCAGTAGGAGTCCAGTTTCGGATGCCGAAATGCCGAGGGCGGGGTTGGCGGAAGGGAGGGGGAAACGAGCCGGGAGGCTGTCGGCAGAACCCTTTTGGCCATTCAGGCAGTTGACCCATCGAAACGGGGTCTTTTTCTTACTGGAGGTGAACATGGTTCCTAAAGGGGTTGGGGATTGAAGACAGCAGTTGATATCTGACCTAATGTCAGCACCATTGTCAGGAAATACCCGCCCTAAAGCCACCCCTAAACGATGGAAACCGAAGCCGACCAGTCCGCCCTTGAGCGCGCCCGAAATGGCGACCTCGGGGCGTACAATGAGTTGGTTCTTCGTTACCAGGGGCGAATCTTTGCCAAGGTCTTCTCGTTGCTTCGCAATAGGCAAGACGCCGAGGAGATTACGCAGGATACCTTTATCCGCGCCCACCGGGTCCTAGCTTCCTTCCGGGGAACGGCTACTTTTTCAACTTGGATTCACCAAATCGGCACGAATCTGGCCCGCAATCGTTACTGGTACTGGCGTCGGCGCAAGCGTGACCAGTCCATGTCGCTTGATGCGGACCTCGGGGAAGACCCCGGTGCGACCCTCCACGACATCCTCTCGGACGGTTCCCAGGGTCCTGGCCACGAAGCCGAGCATAACGAATTCGTGACAAAAGTGGCCGAGTGCATGGAACAATTAAAGCCGGAACACGCTCGTATTCTGACGATGCGCAACATCCGCAATCAGTCGTACGAGGAAATTGCCGAAGAGCTCGGCCTCTCGATCGGTACCGTTAAAAGCCGTATCAACCGCGCCCGCGAAGCCTTGCGTCAACTCATGGGAGATGAATTCCGCGAATGAGTAACGCTGAGCTGGAGTCCCTGATTCTTTGCTACCTCGATGGTACTGCCTCCCGTGAGCAGGTGGTCCGTCTACGTAATGCCCTGCAGGCGTCCGCCGAGATTCGTCGGCGCTTTCACGCCCGTGTGCGTTTGCACAAGGCCCAGATGGCTTTCCTCCGGAGTCGGGCCGATTTAGACGCGTCGCAGGCGGTCGCGGGACTCGCCCGTTTCGCTCAGCGCGCGGGCCGGATTTTTGCCCATGCCTGCGTTCTCGCTCTCGTCTTCGTTCAGTTGCGGGTGACTTTGCCGGCCGAATTCAGCGGAAGGATGCTCTACGTGGTGGACGCCTTGGCGGAAGATGCCTCAGTTGAAGGGGTGACCGTCCCGTCTGCCGACTCCATGCCGCTCGCCGTGGTCGCGGAAGTGATGCCAGAGGAGATGCCAGAAATGGCCCTGCCTACTTTGACGATTCCCGATATGTTCAAGCCCATGGAAGATCCGGGCTTGAATGAGGCTTAAGCGGTTATCCGCCTTGCTTCCCGCCTTTAGGCCAATCTTCTGTTCTGGAGATGCAGGCCGAATCCTCCAGGCCGGAGCTTAGACTCCAAGGAACCGCCGCCGCCCCAGGCGTCGGCCGGGGTCCAGCCTACCTGCTATTGCAGGGGATGGCTATCGTCGTCTGCCAGGAGGTACCCGACGTTGAGGCCGAGCTGCGGCGCTTTGACTTGGCCTTAGAGGCCACGCGCCAAGCGATCGCCAAGCTCCGGCAGGAAGTCGCCCAGAGTTTGGGTGAATCGGAGGCCGCCATCTTCGATGCACACCTCCTCGTCCTCGACGACGTCGCGCTTATCGACGACGTGAGTAAGGAAGTTCGTTCCACCGGCTTCAACGTCGAGTTCTGCTTTCAGGAAGTCGTCCAGCGCTACATCGATATCTTTGAGCGCATGGAGGATGACTTCCTCCGTGAGCGTGCTTCTGACATCCGCGATGTCACCAGCCGCGTGATGCACCATCTGTTGGGGACGCGGCCGGCCCATGCGGCGATGGCTGCTCGTCAACAGGTTGTTGTCGCCCGCGACCTCACGCCTTCGGAGACAGCGGGTTTGCCGGAGGATGGCGTTTTGGCATTCGTGACGGAAGAGGGTGGTCGCACGGGACACTCGGCGATCATGGCGCGCTCGTTGGAGATCCCTGCCGTCGTCGGCGTGAAGGGCTTGATGGACGCTGTCCAGGAAGGCGACATCATCCTAGTCGATGGTGAGACGGGGGCGGTGGTCATTAACCCCACGGCTGCGACGTTAGAGGGCTATCGCGATCAAGAGCTCGCCATCCGCCGTCGGCGCGATCGCGTCATGCTCGAGATTGCCTTGCCTGACGTCACTAGTGACGGGGAAGGCTTTGCTTTGCAGGCTAACATCGGTGGCCCCGAGGATCTCGAAGACGCCCGTCTTTACTGTGCGCAAGGCGTGGGCTTGTATCGCACGGAAAACCTTTACTTGCGCTTAGATGCCTGGCCGACCGAAGCCGAGCAATATGAAGAATACGCGGAGGTTGTGCGGGAGGCCAGGGGCCGGTTAGTGACCTTTCGCACCCTCGACTTAGGGGGTGATAAGCGCTTGGGCGACCTCACCGACGAAGCCAACCCCTTCATGGGTTATCGCGCGATTCGGCTGTGCTTAGATCGCCCCGATGTCTTCCGTCCGCAGCTCCGTGCGATCCTGCGCGCCGCTGCGTTGGGCCCCGTGGCGGTGATGTTCCCGATGATCTCCGGCATCGAAGAATTCCGTCGCGCGAAGGCAGTACTTGGGTCGGTCGCTACTGAGTTAGCCGCCGAAGGCATTGTGCCCATGGAGCGTATTCGTCTGGGCGCCATGATTGAGATTCCCTCGGTCGCTGCGGTGGCGGAGGACCTCGCGCTCGAAGTCGACTTCTTCAGTGTGGGTACCAATGACCTCGTCCAATATCTTTTGGCGGTCGACCGTGGTAACCCGCGCATCTCCGCACTTTATGAGCCGGCTCATCCCGCCGTCGTGCGGACGCTGGAGCGAATCTTCAAGGCGGCCCGCCAGCACGGCGTCGCGGCGGCGGTCTGTGGAGAGTTGGCAGGCGACCCCGTGTGGGCGCCTTTGTTAATCGGCCTCGGTGCGCATGAGCTGAGTATGGCGCCACCCGCGATTCCCGAGGTGCGTTTTGTGCTCCGACATTCGACTAAGGAGGAGTTGATGCAGTTGGCCCAACGCGCGTTAGCGTTGTCCGAGTGCACGGCCATCAAGGCCTTACTAGCCGACTATGCTGCGACGAAACTTAAGCTCCGCTAATGTCCTCTTTGCTTCCTGAACCTAACCCGCATATCGCGGCGATGGCAGCCTATACGCCAGGCGAGCAGCCCCAAGGGGGCGGCTGGGTTAAGCTTAACACCAACGAGAATCCTTACCCGCCGAGCCCGCAGGCCTTGGCGGCCATTCGGGCGGTGGTGGCAGCGGAGGGGGCGGCACTTCGGCTTTATCCTTCGCCCGACGCTTCCCCCTTGCGCGAGGCGGCGGCCAAATTGCACGCCTTCCCCGCTATCGATATCTTGGCGGGTAACGGGTCGGACGACTTGCTGAATATTTTAATCCGCGCCTATGCTGGTCCTGGTCGTCCGATTGGCATGCTGGATCCGAGCTACTCGTTGTATCCGGTGCTGGCCGCGGCCCAGGGGGCAGCCGTGGTGAAGGTGCCTGTGCGCGACGACTTTAGTTTCGACGTTGCGGCTGTGGCTAAGTGCGGTGCGGCCATTTTCTTTCTTACTAATCCTAACGCTCCTTTGGGCGTGTCGTTCTCGCCAGTCAAAGTTGCTGAACTCGCGCGGGCATTTCCCGGTTTGCTCGTGGTCGATGAAGCCTATGCCGCGTTTGCGGACGCCGATTGCGCCGAACTGCCGAAGACGCATGCGAACGTCGTCGTCACGCGGACCTTCTCGAAGGGCCATGCGTTAGCGGGGCTGCGCGCTGGCTATGCGCTCTGTCCGCCGGGCTTGGCGACGATTCTGCATCGGGTGCGCGATAGCTACAACTTAGACCGCTTGGCACAGGTCGCGGCGGCGGCGGCTTTAGCCGATACTGATTGGTTACGTGAAACCGTCGGCAAGGTTCGATCCGAGCGCACGCGGCTGTCTGACGGACTGGTAGCCCTGGGATGGTCGGTCGTACCGTCGTCGGGCAATTTCCTCCTCGCCACACCCGCCTCGGCCCAGCGTTCGGCTTCACCGGCGACGGGCGAGCATGCCTTTGCCTTCTTCCGGGAACGGAAGATTCTCGTGCGTCGTTTCCCGAACCATCCTTTGACCGCGGCGGGCCTGCGCATCACCGTCGGGACTCCCTCTGAAATGGGCGCTTTTCTCGCGGCGGCACGGGCTTGGTCGGAAGGGTGAGGTTGACATTCCCCTAGTGCGGAGGGATTTTTCTGGGATGAGCACCGGCGCCCGCCAAGCCACTATCCGTCGCGACACGGCCGAGACCAAGATCGCCCTTTCCGTCAACCTTGACGGCACGGGGGTTTCGGAAATCTCGACGGGTATCGCATTCTTTGACCACATGCTGACGCTCTTCAGCCGCCACGCCCTGATCGACCTTAAGGTCAAGGCTGACGGCGATACCGAGGTCGACTACCACCACACCGTCGAGGACGTGGGCATTGTCTTGGGCACCGCCATTAAGGAAGCCTTGGGCGACAAGGCGGGTATCCGCCGTTACGGCTTCTTTATTCTCCCGATGGATGAGACCCTGGCGCGTGGCGCCGTGGACCTTTCCAATCGAGCGATGCTCGTCTACCAGGTGGAGATTTCTAATTACATGGTGAAGGACTTCAACATCGCCCTCGTGCGGGAGTTCTTCCAAGGCCTGGCTAATGCGTTGGCCTGCAACCTGCACCTGAAGCTCGAGTACGGCGAAGAGCCGCACCACATCGCGGAGGCCTTGTTCAAGGTCTTTGCCCGATCCATGCGCGCGGCCGTCGAAATCGATCCACGTCAGGGTGGTCGGGTTCCGAGCACTAAGGGCACGCTTGCCTGAACGTGGAAGCCGCTGGGTCTAGCCGTCGCCCGCGGGTCGCCGTGATTGATTACGGCATGGGGAACCTGCGTAGCGTCAACCGTGCCATGGTGGCCGCTGGGGCGGATGCGTACCTAGCCGCGACCCCGCAAGCAGCCGAAGGCGCCGATGCCGTGGTTTTCCCAGGGCAGGGGGCCATGGCGGATTGTATGGCCTGTATCCGCCGCAATGACTTCGAAGTCTTCATCAAGGAGTGGATTGCCGCAGATCGACCCTTCTTGGGTGTCTGTATGGGTCTGCAGGTCCTCTTTGAGCGCTCGGAAGAAGCCGCAGTGCCCGGTTTGGGCATCTTCCCTGGGGTTGTCACCCGTTTCCCCTCCACGCCTGGCCTGCGCATCCCGCACATGGGTTGGAATGAAGCCATTTTTAAGGCCGAGAGCCCCCTGACGGCCGGCCTTAATGCCCAAGGGGAGCCCTTCTATTTCGTGCACAGCTACCGGGTCATCCAGACCGACCCCACCTTGGTTTGGTGTGAGACGGACTACGCGGGACGCTTTGTGAGCGGTGTTCGCCGGGGGCGGGTGTTGGCCACCCAGTTCCACCCCGAGAAAAGTCAGGTCAAAGGCTTGCAACTGTACCGTAATTTCCTGACTTTGGCTGACCGCTGAGGCGTCAGGCTTATGGCGGCATAC
>CAITUF010000202.1 GCA_903895475.1 uncultured Opitutia bacterium
CACGCCTTTCTCCGTCGAGGCTTACCGCAAGGATTGGGCCACGCTCCAGGGTAACTCCTATCGCCTCGACTGTCAGGTCGAGCAGCAGCTCGCCTTTGTCGAAGGCCGCGGGCGCGTGCTCGCCGAGAAGCCCATCGAGAAGGACCCGACCCGTCCCGCTGGCCGTATCCCCATCTTCGTCCCCGCCGGCTCTACCGACTCCTTTGAGGTCGGCCCGCGCTTCAAGTGCAAGCTGCGCGTCACCCGAGACCTCCTGGTCGTCGAAGCCCTCGAACGTTTCTGAACCTTTCCCCTATGCGTCACTCTCTCTTCAGTCTCTTTGGTTGGTGTGCGTTGACCGTGCTGGGCTTCGCCCAGGCGCCGCCACCCGGTGCGACGGTGAACAGCGGCGGCACGGCCGGTGATTACAAGAGCTCGTCCGCCGAAGGTGGCGCCGACCGCGTCTTTAACGTCAACAGCGACTCCGTGGACATGGAGAACGGCACGATGCAGTGGAAGGGCACGACGATGAACCTCGGCAACTCGCGCGCCGTCCGCGCTCGTTTCGAGCGCTACCTCGCCGCGCCGACCGATAACGGCGATATGAAGCGCTATGTGGCGCTTCTCGACCAGATCCAGTTCCTGCTTTCGGCCCAGTCCGTCAACCAGGACAATTACTACCGCAACCAGCAAGAGGCCTTTAATCTTTTGTTCAAGGCGGCGGAATACGACATCGACGCCAACAACTCCCTCACTATCGCCTCCCAAGTTCAGAAGATTTGGGTGATGAAACAGGAGTTCCGTCAGATCGAAATCACCAAGAATCAGATGGAGACCCTGCGCAAGGTGCAGGAAGGAATCATCATCAACCGTGCCGATAACATCGAGGCAACCAATGACGCCCGTTCAGAGGGCGGGTCCAAGTCCAGACCGCTGGCTAAGTCTTCCGGCGGCACCACCGAACTCGGCTATAAGGTGAAGGATGAAGCCCGTACGCAGGCGCAGATCTTGGCTAAGGATGCCGAACTGCTCGCGCTCGGACTCAAAGCGAAGATCGAGTTCCAGTCCCAGATGGTCTCCTTCCTGATGGCCCGCCGCTATCGCCACTCGCTGATCACGAGTTCTTTCTACCGCGTGCTCTTCAAGGGTGGTAGCCAGAACATCGTCGTCGGTGCCAAGGAAGTGAAGGAGTTCTTCCCGATCTCCGACTTCGTGCCGACGCTGGAGTCCTTCGACATGCTTTCCCGCGAGGCGATCAAGGATACGTCCAAGGGCATGCAGACCGTCGATGATCTGGTGAAGCAGGGGGAGCTCTATGGCGCCTTCGAGCGACTGCAGGAGACTTTCTTCCTCGGTGAGTTTGAGCCCGTCGTGATGTCCTACCCACAGGAGAAGAAGCGCGAGATGCTCGCCCTCTGGAAGGATCTCCGCGAACTGCAGCGCCTTGGCGACGAGCGCGACCTTGGCAGCGTCGAAGGCTACGTCAATAAGGTCCGCGGCCGCGCCCGTGACTTCCCCGGCGCCCCGATCCTCTCTAAGGTCACCAACGCGATGAATGCGTCGAACATGTCCCTGCTCTCCGCCAAGGGCGCCGCCTTGGCTGGCGACAATGTCAAGGCTGAGGCCGCTCTGGAACGCGCCGCCAAGATCTGGCCCCAGAATCCCGGCGTGAAAGACTTCGCCACGCAGGTGGTGAGTCGCCAGGACACGTTGGCCCAGAAGATCCCGGAATTCGACCGCCTCATGACGGAGTCGAAGTGGCGCGACATCTACAATAAGAAGTTGGAATACGCCTTGGCGCTGGCCCAGGACAAGG
>CAITUF010000203.1 GCA_903895475.1 uncultured Opitutia bacterium
GCGGAGAGGGAGGGATTGACTACGCTTCGCTCCGGGGCTCCGCCCCGATGCCTGCGGCATCGCCTGCTCGGCCTAGCGGCCTTCGCCGAACCCAAGGGTTCTCATCCCACCCCTTCCGCCCTGCGGGCGGAGAGGGAGGGATTCGAACCCTCGGAGCCTTGCGGCTCGCCTGATTTCAAGTCAGGTGCAATCGACCACTCTGCCACCTCTCCGTGCAAGGGATTAGAGGCGAGGCTCGGATTCGCCTCAAGCGGATTCGGTGTGTTACCCTTGAGCAATAGGCGAGTTTCCCTTGGCCGTGGGTTTAAGTCTATGAAAGCGGGTATGAGCACCTGCGATCGCGTGGAAGAACTCGAAGGTCCTTACGGCCCCTTCGCCATCGGTGAACGTGCCATCCAAAGGCTCTGGGCTTCCGGCGAAGTCAGGGGGCCTATGGCCTCGGCCAGCGGGAAGAAGGTCGAGGTCCTGTCGCCAGGCGACTGGAACCGCGGCGCCGGACCCGATTTTCTAGGAGCCGAATTGAGGATCGATGAGCGTCGCATCCGCGGTGACGTCGAAATCCACCTACGCTCCAGCGACTGGCAAGCCCATCAACATGACCGCGATCCGAACTTCTCCGGCGTAGTGCTGCACGCGGTCCTACTGCCAGGAGTCAAGGACGTGACGACGCTATCCGGCCACCAGCCCGAGACAGTGGTACTCCTACCCTACCTGCCGCGCGACCTCGAAGACCTCGCTGAAGAAGATGCCTTGCTCGAACTACGCGGCCGGGCAGGCGAAGTGGCCCTCAAGGTGCAAGCGGCCGAAACTTCTATTCTACCAGGCTTACGCCGCCGTGCCGTGGAACGTTTTCGCCGTAAAGCCAAACACGCTAAGGCCCGCGCCAAAGTCATCGGCTGGGAAGCGGCCTGCCACGAACTGGTCGTGGAATCCCTTGGTCACGGCGGCAACCGGGCCCCGATGTCCGAACTGGCCCGCGCCCACTCCCCCTCCGAAATGGTTCTGCTCGGCCTCGATGCACTCTACATGGAAAAGTGCGGGCGCTGGCGACTGCGCGGCTTACGTCCCGCCGGACACCCCTACCGGCGCCTCGCCCAATATTTGGAACTGAATCGTCGGCAGCCGGATTGGCGCGAGCGGGTCCGCCTCTGGGGTGCCGAATTGGAAGAGGCCGTCCTCACCAGCCACCGCCGCCGCCTGCACGACAGTATTCTCGGATGCGTCTTCCCCGACGGCCGAGCCGACACGCTCTGTATCAATGCCTTGCTCCCTTTACTCCATACGTCCGGATACAACTGCGAACGCGCCTGGATTGAATGGCCGCCCGGCAACCACCCCGAGGATATCGAAGCGGCCAGGCGGGTGCTTGGGCTCGTCGGCTCCTCGCGTAACTTCGAAGTCCAAGGCATCCTCGACGTCATCCGCCGTAGTTCCCCCCACGCCACGCAGGCTTAAGCCATCATCTTGCGAATCTTTTCCAGCGAGACGGCGAGACGGTCCACTTCTTCCAAGGTATTGTAAAAGGCAAAGGAGGCGCGGGCCGTCCCGGGAATACCGAGGTGCTTCATCAGCGGCATGCAGCAATGGTGACCCGTGCGAATCGCAATCCCATCCGCGTCGAGCAAGGTGCCGATGTCATGCGGGTGGCTGCCTTCGATAAGAAACGAGAGTACCGCGACTTTCTCCGGGGCTTCGCCGATGAGGCGGAGGCCCTTGATGGCCCGGAGTCGTTCGGTCGCCGCGGCGAGGAGCTTGTGCTCATGCGCATGCGCGTCGGCCTGCCGCGGCATGAAATACTCCAAAGCGACGGCCAAGCCGATGGCCCCAGCGATATCGGGCGTCCCCGCTTCGAAACGCTCAGGGGCCTCGCGGAAGGTCGTGCCTTCAAAGTCGACTTTACGAATCATGTCCCCGCCAAACTGGTAGGGCGGTAAAGCATCCAGGATTTCTGGGCGGCCCCAGAGGACGCCGATACCAGTCGGGCCAAAGGTCTTGTGTCCGGAGAAGGCGTAGAAGTCACAACCCAGGGCGGGGACATCGACCTTGAAATGCGCGGCGGCTTGGCAGCCGTCAATCAGCACGGTCGCACCCACCGCCTTAGCAAGGCGCGTCATTTCTGCGGCCGGATTGACCGTACCGAGAGCGTTCGAGACATGTGCGAACGTCACGAGCTTCGTCCGAGACGAGAGTAGCCGGCGGAAAGCGTCGAGGTCGACCTCGCCCAGCGGGGTCACCGGCACAACCACGACCTTGGCACCGCTCCGTTCGGCGGCAACCTGCCAAGGCACGATATTGGCGTGGTGCTCCAGCGCCGTGAGGAGAATCTCGTCCCCCGCCCGCAGATGGGTCCGACCCCAAGTCTCTGCAACGAGGTTAATGCCTTCCGTGGCACCGCGCACAAAGACGCAACCACGAGAGTCTTTCAGGCCAAGGAAACGGGCGACGACCTCACGCGAGCGCTCGAAGGCCTGGGTGGCTTCTTCGCTGAGCAGGTGAACGCCGCGGTGGACGTTGGCATTACCCTGCGAGTAATAGTCGACCAAGGCTTGGATGACGACCTGCGGCTTCTGCGAGGTCGCCGCGTTATCGAGGTAGGTTAGCGGCCGACCATGCACGGACCGCCCGAGGATCGGGAAGTCTTGGCGCAAGGAAGCAACGTCGAAAGCCATATCGCCGAACGTAGGAGGGACCCTGCGGGGCGCAACAGGGAAGCGAGGATTAAGGGCCGACTGGCAGACGGACCGCGCGGCGAATATAGGTCGGCACGTCCACATCTTGCCCGTCGATAAAGGTCAAGGGCGTCCCGCCGAACAGACCGCGGCGCATCGAATCCTCCGTCGCAAAACCAAAGATCTGCTGGTTCTCCTCACCGGGCTTAGTCCCCTTCCCTTTTTTCAAGGGCTTAAGCACGGGGGTCGAGGCGCCCAGCACGGCCACTTCGACGCGATCACCAAAATCTGCCACCACGCGCGCACAAAGTAAGGTCGTGGTCTCCCCGCCGAAACGCATGCGCACAGCGGCCACGGCTTCGAAGGCTTCGGTGGCCGAAAGCGTGGGTCCACCCGTCACGGCCACAAACAACGAAGCGGCTTTAGTCGTGGCGCCGGGCGCGTGGGCGAGCGGACATTCGTTGGCAGCACGGGCGGCAGCGAGCGCAGCACCGGGGCCTTCACCACGACCATAGGTAAAGAGCGTCGGTGAACCCGGCGTCGCCAAAATCGAGCGCACCGCAGCGGGATCGGCCGGCACCAAAGCGCCCGGCACGAAGGTCCCAGCTAAAGCCCGCAAGGCCCCGCCGACCCACTCGTCGGCAGCGGCAAAAGATTCGGATAACGGAGCCTCCTTGGAAACCTGCAAGAGCAAGAGGTCGTTCTGCACCGTAACCAAGCCATGGGCCTTCGCGCCCAACTTATCGAGGGCTTCGCTGGCTTGGCGTTTACGCCGTTCCCCCTCATGCGAAAAGGGAATCGTCGCATAAGCCAGCACCGTCGCGCCCGCATCCGTGGCGACCGTTGCGAGAAAAGCCGCGGCGCCGCTCCCCGTCCCGCCACCTAGGCCCGTGACCAACACGACAAGCGCGTAGCCCGTGAAAAGTCGCCGCAGTTGCGGCTCCTCGGATTCCGCCGAAGCAGCGCCCACGGAGACCTCGCCCCCGGTCCCCATTCCGCGAGTCTGGGCCCGTCCCAACTGGATGGTCTCCCGGCCGTTCGCTTGGACCAAAGCCGCCGCGTCCGTATCGATTAAGGCGACCTTAACCTCCGCGGGCAAGCTGGGTGCGAGTCGCGCGACGATGGAGCACCCCGCCCCACCGAGGCCGACCAGCAAGATGGCGCGGTTGGGTTCCATCTTAGAAGCGGAACATGTCCTTGAGCCAGGCAAGCACGCCCTGCGGTCGACGGACAGGCGGCGGAGCATCCTCAATGGCGGCCTTCATCATGCCGATGACGCCCGCGTATTCGGGCTTCCGGTAAGCCTCCTTCTCAAACTGCGGGATGCCGACGCGGGTGGGCAGGCCTAAGATAGTCGTGCCAGCCTCCGCCGCGTCAGCGAGATTAGCCGTACCGCCCGTCAGGATAGCGCCCGAGGGCAGAAAGTTCTGGTCGAGTTTCATGACATGGCCAGGGAAGATCTGCTCGAGCTGATGCAGGACGTCCTTGCGGACAAACTCCAAGGTTTCTTGGAAGCGCAATGCGGCGACCTGCGTGATGGTCCCACGGTTAAACTGCTGGTCGCCCACACCCTTATCGCCGTCTTTCCAAATAGTCTGGTTCGCGTCGTTCTCGCGGTGCACCGCTGATGCAAAGCGGACCTTGAGGTCTTCCGCCGTGTCGCGGCTAATGCGCAAAGCCACGCTAAGATCGTTAGTGAGGTGCTCGCCCCCGACTGGTATCGAGCCCGCACAAAGAATATGGCCTTTAAAGTAGAGAATCCAATCCGTCGTGCCCGCACCAAAATCGATGACTAATACCCCGCCCAGCTTCTCGGCTTCACTGATCAGCGCACAGGCGGCCGCATGCGAGGCGAGGATAAAGTCGCGGACATGAATGCTCATCGCATTGATCATCTTCACCCGAAAGCGGACATTGCCTTCTTCCATGGTCACCCGCCAGAAATTCACTTCCAGGCGCTTACCCTGCAGGCCCACGGGATTCTCGACGCCCTTGCCGTCCAGCATCGTCGGCTGGCGCATGTAGAGAATCGTAGCGCGGCCCTCCGGGGGCTCAAGGCGCTTGGCGGACTGCATAGCTTCTTTGAAGTCCTTAATGGTTACCTTGCCATCATGGGCGGGCACCGCCACGAAGCCCTTGACGCGCTCACCCGTGACCGAAGGGCCCGCGATAGTCAGGTAAACCTCTTCGATGCCGCGCTGGGCGACCCGCTCGAGGTCATTCACAGCTTCGTGGACGCAGTTGTGGAGTTTCTCTAGGTCAACGACGGTACCCTTGACGACGCCTTCCGTCCGCCGCTCGCTGAAGCTGAGCATGCGGGCCCTTCCGTCGATGACCTGGCCGACGAGGCCGACAGTCTTGTGGGTCCCGATGTCGATGACGGCGATCAGGGAGGGAAGTGACTTAGATTTGGTCATCGGGAGGTAGCAGGCACGAGGCGGGGTTCAGGGACAGAACGCGCAGAGGTGCGGTTCTGGATGGAAAGTTTGAGTACATAGGCTTGGGCGGTGATGCCCGGGCGCCGGAGCAGGCCGTCGAGGTCGAGGCGCGAGAGAATCGCCAGTTCGTTGCGCCAGTTGGCGGTGGAGAAGACAATCTCAGTCAGCACCGCACGGTCGGCCGGCTGGGACCCCCGCCGGACGGTGACACGTAGATTGGAGCCAGGAGAATCTTCCTGAGCCCCGAAGCAATCACGGAGCGAGAGCGCACTCCACTCCCGGTACTGGTTCGGATAAGCCGATTGCGCCGCAAGCAAGAACGGCCCCGCGACCTCGATGCCTTCAATCGTTACTTTATCGCCGCTGCCACTGGTCCGGTAGTCAATAATTTCTGGCAGGTTACGAATCGCTTCCGAGGGGTAACCTGCGCCCGAGAACTGCACGCCTTCGGGGCTGACGAGTCGGATAATCATCGGGCCAGAACCCGGCAGGCTGGCGATTTTCGCTACGGCCTTCCGTTCACGTAAAATGATTTCTAACGAGCCATCCCCGCGGCGACGGACATCTGCGCTCGCAATCTGCGTATCCGCTTCGAGATCCGCCTTCATCGCCGCGACGTCTTTGGCCGCTCCGTCTTTTCCCTGCGCGATCAGGCGCTGTAAATCCGTGGCCGGGAAAAACCCGTCTGTCTTGATGCGCGGTAAGCCATTTCCCCCGACCACTGCAGTGGTGTCGTCGATGGAGACCCAAACAATTCCACCTAAGGTCACGAAGAAAACCACCGCCACGAAAAGCGGTAGACGCGAGCGGGCGGCGCGCTTGCGGCCGAGCTCATCGCCCGGCACGCGGCGGATGTCCTGGGGAATGAGTTGGCGCCACTCACGGTCGGCGGGACCCATGAACGCGTCGCGACGCGGGCTGAAGAACTGACGGAGGCGGGTAAAGAGGTTCATGCAGAGCGGGAGACGCGCGCGGCGGCGCGGGCAAAGACGGGAGCGGTCATCCGCTGCACGAGCGCGGGGAAATCAAGGCCGGCACAGGAAGCGCTCTTAGGCATCAAACTAGTTTCGGTCATGCCAGGCATCGTATTGATCTCTAAGAAATAGAATTGCCCGTCCGGTTCAAGAAAGAGGTCGGCCCGGGCGAAGTCGCGGCAACCACAGGCCTGAAAGAGCGCCTCGGCCGCGGACTGGATACGCGCGGTGAGTTCGGCCGGGACCGGGGCCGGGTAGATATAGTCCGACGAGCCCTTGGTGTACTTACTCTGATAATCATAGACGCCCTTGCGGGGGACAATCTCGACGAGGCCCATGGCTTGCCCGCCTAAGATGCCGATAGACATCTCGCGGCCCAACAGGCGCCGCTCGGCCATCCACTGGCCGGAAACCGGTATCTGGGCCAAGGCGGCAGCGATGGCCACTTCTCCGTCCACCACGTAAAGGCCGACGCTACTGCCCTTGTCGGCCGGCTTGAGCACGACCTGCGGACCGAGTTGCGTTATGAGGGCAGCGGCGGTGGGCTTGGCGGCACCGGCAAAGGCGACCTCTGGGATGGCCGGAACACCCGCGCGGCGCATGGCGTTCTTGGTGGCCACTTTGTCGAGGCAGAGACGGCTAGCCGCAGCCTCACAGCCCGCGTAGGCGACACCCCGAGCGTCTAACTCCGCTTGGACGGTCCCGTCCTCCCCATAGTCGCCATGGATGACCGGAATCACAAGGTGGCGGGCGGCATCGAGCCACTCGGGTAGTTCGTTGCGCTCCAACTCGACCAAGCGACAGCCCGGCAAAGCCCCGGCAACGGCCCGCCCCGAGCGAAGCGAGACTTCGCGTTCCGGCGAAACGGCGCCGCAGAGCACGACAGGCTGTAAGGGCAGACTCATAGTAAATCTTTCCATTCGCGCCCGAGGGCCACGATTTCAGGTTGGAGAACGCACCCATGGCGCTCTTGCACGGCACGACGGACCTCTCGCATGAGAGCGAGAACATCGGCCGCCCGGGCGTCCCCGAGGTTGACGATGAAATTGGCGTGGATGGGCGAGACCGTCGCTGCACCGACGTGCGTGCCCTTGAGGCCGCTGGCTTCGATGAGCCGCCCAGCCTTATCGTTACCAGGATTACGGAAGACGCACCCGGCGCTCGCATCACGTGGCTGGGAAGCCCGACGCTTCTGGCCCATCTCATCCATCGTCAGGCGTATCGCTTCCGTGGTCGCCGTCCCGCGGGCGCGCAGGACCGCCGACAACACCACGGCCCCATGCAGCTGCGGACAATCGCGATACAGGGCGTCAAAGCAATCGCGCCGGGCCGCCCGAACGACCCCACGAGGCGAGAGCCATTCGACCGACTCGACGACGTCAAAGATCCAGCCACCCATGGCGCCAGCGTTCATGCGCAAGGAACCCCCGATGGTCCCCGGAATGCCTTCCATAAATTCGAAGCCAGTCAGACCAGCCTTGGCGGCGAAGCCGCAGAGTTCCTTCAGCTTGGCGCCACCCCCGACGCGGAGTCGTCCGTCGCCAAGGTCGGTCACCTGGCCCCAGGTCTCGGCGGGGAGATGCAGAATTAGGCCATCATAGCCATCGTCGGGAACCAATAAATTAGAACCACGGCCCAAGATGAAGTAAGGTAACCCGAGACGTCCAGCGGCCCGCAGCAGCACGACGACGTCATCGACGGTGGCAGGCTCCGCATACCAGCGCGCGGCACCGCCGACGCCGAAGGTCGTCCGACGCGCCAAGGGTTCCCCCGCCCGCACAATGCAAGCGGTCGAAACCTTACCAGCCACGAGTTCGCCGAGGTCTTCGGTTAAGGCAGGTAAACCTTCCGCACGGAGTGCCTTCGCAAACAGCTCCGCGTCGCGCTCGATATCCCCAGCGCCGACGAAGGCGACAACGGTATCAGCCCCTGCGGACAGGCCCGACAAGAGCGCTGGCAAACTCGCCCGATCTTCGACTAAACGCAGGGAGGAGCCCGCGACGACCGCATCGGAACGCCCGCCTTCCACGGCGGCTTCGCCCGCAGCGTAGACTGGCAGCACGATGGCGTGGTCGGCGACCTGTAGGGCTTGGCGGAACTCCGTTGCGTATTGGCGTGTGCGCGTATGGCGATGCGGCTGGAAGACTACAATCAGGCGGCCGGCATGGGTGTCACGGATCCAATGCAACAAGGCGGCAATCTCCGTTGGATGATGCGCGTAGTCGGCCAGCACGCGGAGTCCACTGCGCTCAAACAAGACATCCTGCCGGCGACGGATACCGCTCCAGCGCGCTAAAGGCGCCGCCACGAGTCCACCGGTGACGAGGTGCGATACGGCCAAGGCCATCGTCGCATTCGCCCGGTTAAAAGCACCAGCGACAGGTAAAGTCACTTCGACGTTGGGGAAGCGACCGCCGAGGCTCAGCCGCGAACTCGCGTGGTCGCCGGACAAGAAGGACGCGGCGTAGTCGCCATCGCTCCCAACACGGAGCACCTGCGCCTGCAGACCTTGCGTCAGGCGCTCCAAGCGTTCGTTGCCGACGGGAATGACTACCGCGGTCCGCGTGCGCTCAAACAAGGCACGGAACACGCCTTCCAGCGCGGCTTCGTCGCGATAATAATCGGGATGATCCCAGTCGAGGTTCACGGCGACCGTCACGTCGGGCGAAAAGGCGCCAATCGTGCCATCGCTTTCGTCGACCTCGGCGACCACCCAAGGCGAAGTGGCGGAAGCCCGTGCTGGCGGGAAATCTGGGTCGCGAAAAAGCCCGCCCAATACATAACCAAAATCCGCGCCGGCGGAAGCCAACGCCGCGACCAGCATCCCGCAGGTCGTGGTCTTACCATGGCTACCGCACACGGCGACGAATCGACGACCCGCAACGCTCTCCGCGAGTAACTCACCGCGTCGCAGGACGCGGGCGGCCTGCTGCGAGGCCAAATCAAGCGCCGGATGCCCTGGCTTGACGGCGCTCGAACGACCCACGACGACCGGCGTCCGGCCCGCAGCCCAAGGATCGCGCAACAACGGGATTTCGGCCGTCGCTAGATGGGCTTCCATGGGACTGCCCGTGGCATCATCCCAGCCCGAGACATCACACCCCGCCCCTTTCAAGTAGATGGCCAAAGGACCGACACCCATACCGCAAGCCCCGAGCATCCAAGCCGAAGCTGGTACGCTCATGCGACCGGGGCGCGCGGGTCACGCGCGAGCTGGACAGTTTCTTGGAAAAGTTCGTCCCAGCGGTTGTCGGCATCGGCGAGGGCCAAGGCATTGCGCATTTCGGCCAGAGCCGAGTTATTGGAGAGACGGTCGTAAATCAAGGCCGTGGCGTCCAAGAGATCTCCCTCCGGCACCAGCAGCGCGGCACCAGTATCGACAAAATACTGCGCATTGGCCGTTTGATGGTCGTCGGCCGCAAATGGGAATGGCACCAAAATTGCTGGCGTCCGGCACGCCGCCAATTCCGCCAAAGTACCTGCGCCCGCTCGCGTTATGGCTAAGTCGGCGGCCGAATAGGCGAGACCCATCTGATTGCAAAATGGCAAAAAACGAACGGCCGAACTTCCGGTGCGGACTTCCCCGCCCCGCCCCCCGGGGCCCGTCAAACAAAGCACATGCAGTCCGCGGCCCGAAATTTCGGCTAACTGCGATTCGACCCATTTAGTGAGGGCCCGCGAGCCCTGGCTCCCACCCGCGACCAACAATAATTTTCCAGTAGTCGGAAAACCTAAAGTTTTCCGGGCGACCTCCCTAGCGGAAGGCCGAATCTCTTTCCGCACCGGAAAGCCTGAATCGTGCTGACGTTTAAGCGGGATGCCTTCCAGCCGCACCCCCGCTGGTAAATGCAAGGCGCGCGCAAAGCGGGCAATCAGCCGGACGGCCTTGCCCGGACGGCGGTTGGACTCATGGACGATGACTGGAATACCACGCAGCCAACAGGCGAGCGCGGGGCCCACGCTCATGAAGCCACCGAAGCACACCAACACATCCGGGCGAAAGCCCCGAAGTAAACGCAAGGAAGAGCCAATAGATGCGACTAGCGCCGGTAAAAATAGTAACCGGTTTATCCACCCCGGACCAAAGCCACGGCCGCGACCGGCCACAAAAGTAAACTGCGGGTAGTCCGCCGTCATGCGCGCATCCACCGTCTTACGACTAACCACCAAAACGCATGCGTGCCCGTCATCCGTGAGCCGCTGAGCCAAGGCGATACCGGGGGCGATATGGCCACCGGTCCCGCCGCAGGCAAGCAGCACGCGGCTCATGCGCGCGCCTCCTTGGGAGTGAACGGAGACTGCCCAGCCTCGCGGATGCAGTTCAGGATAAGTCCGACCATGCAGGACATGATGACGAGATTCGTGCCACCGTAACTTAGAAAGGGTAGCGAAATTCCTTTGGTCGGTAACAATCCGGTGACAACGCCCATATTCACCAGCGCCTGCAGCACCAGAAACAGGGTCGCCCCCAAGCAAATATTCAGGCGATAGAGGTCGTGCGAGAACTGCATGGCGCGGAAGGCCAACCAGAAAATCGCTAAGTAGGCCACGGCCACCAGGACCGTGCCGATGAGGCCATGTTCTTCACCAATATTCGCCAAGACGAAGTCCGTGTGAGCCTCCGGTAGGTAGGCGCGAACTTGTAGACCATTGGCGGCACCCTTCCCGGTCAAGCCACCGACTCCGAAAGCGATCATGCCCTCAAAGAGCTGATAAGCTTCGTTATCACGATGCCCCCACGGATCCATGAACGACGTAAAACGGCGGAAGCGGTTACCCCAGTTCAGAATCAAAAGCGTGAAAGCTCCACTGCAGATTACGAAGGTCGGGATAATATATTTCCAACGAACACCCGAGACATACATCATCGTTCCGCCGACCGCGGCACAGAGCACGATGGTACCAAGATCCGGCCCCAGCGCGATGCCGACGCAGATGCAGCCGATGAGGAGCGAGGGTTTGACGAAGCCTTCACGGCAATCCAACCAACCGGAGGGAGTGAAAAGATAAGGCTCCCGCGTACTCAAACGAAAGACCGGCTTCCGCAGGTCGATGGTATGACGCTGGAGGCGCGATAACATGTCAGCAAGGACGAGGACGAGGGCGAGTTTGCCGAGGTCCGAGGCCTGCAGGCGGAAGAAGCCGAAGTCGATCCAGCGCCAGGAACCGTTCACGGTCACACCGATGCCGGGAATACGGGCGGCAACCATGGCGAGCATAGCGGCCCCAAGAATCCACCAACGGTACTCGCGGAGGCGCTCGAGGTTGACGCGGAAGGCGAGCCAACCAGCCAAGAGCGCGAAGGGCACGTACATCAGTTGGCGATCAAACGCCGCAGTCCGATTTTTCGAACTCAGCGAAATGCCCGCACTGTATTGATTGACGAGGCCAAAACCGATCAACCCCACCGCAATCACCGCGATCCAAAAGGCGTGGCTCCCGAGAAAACGGGGGCTCTCCTGTTTGGGCGCGATGATCATGGGGGGCGGGCGGAACTAACCGAAGCGGATTACTTGGTCGGGGCGGGAGCCGGGGCACCCGCATCCACCGCTGGAGCCGGAGCTGGCTCAGACGTGAAGCGGATAATCTTCAGCGGCTCAATCGCCGGACCAGCGGGAGCCGCGGGAGTGGCGGGAGCGCTACCCGAGGACTTTGGAGCGGTCGACGAAGCCTTCGGGGCAGCCTTCTTGGCAGCGCCGGGGGCAGGAATCTTTAGTTTTTGGCCTTCACGAATCACCGAGTTCCGTGAAATGCCGTTGCCGGCAGCGAGGTCATCGATGCTGACCTTTTCGCGGGAAGCGATGAGGGACAGGGTTTCTCCCTTAAGCACGGTGTGCGTACCACCCACGCCCGCAGGCGTTACTGGGGTGAGCTTGGTGGGCTTAGGGGTCGACAACGTCGCGACCGGCAGGGGCGCCAGGCCGGTGCCGCCCGCAGGCGTCAACGAAGTCGCTGGCGTGCCAGTACGGGCACCCGCGGAGTACGCGGTGAGGTCGGGTTCCTTCTCGTAGCCGCTGGTGCTACGGCAGCCGTTGACTCCGACGAGGACGGCGATGACGCAGAGGTGCAGGAGCACGACGGCGCTGACGGTGATGATAGGACGCATGATGTGTGTGTGGTTGGGTTTGGGTTGGAAGATTGGGTGAACGGAAAGTTAGACGCGGTTGGCCAAGGCGGTCGCCGCACGCTCGAAGACGATGCCGCGTTCGGCATAGCCTTTGAATTGGTCGAAGCTGGAGAAGCCAGGGCTCAAAAGAATGGCCACGGGGCCTTGCGCATCCTTGGCGGCAGCGACGACGGCGTCCTGCAACGAAGGGAAATAGCGAGCGGGCTTGCCCAAGGCTTCGAGCGCGCGCTGGAGTTCGACCCCGGTCTCACCGATGAGGTAGGCGGAATCAATACGCGGAGCGAGGGTAGCGGCGAAGCGACCGAGGTCCCCGCCCTTCCACTTGCCGCCACCGACCCAGCGGACGGGAATCGTGAATTGCTCCAGCGCGGCGTAAACAGCGTGGAAATTAGTTCCCTTGGAGTCGTTCCAGAATTCGATGCCACGGGCTTCAGCGACCTTGCGGAGCCGATGCGGAGCCGGTCGGAAGAGTTTAGCGGATTCTTCGAGATGACGCAAAGGGATGCCGCGGGACTGCCAGTAGCGGACTGCTAACGCCCAGTTCTCGCGTTGCGGCCAAGACTCGAAGACCGAACCAGCCGGGATGGAGTCCGCGACTTCGGCCCGCGTGGCGATAATCGTGCCTTCGGGCATCGCGATGCCGAACTGCTGAGCCGCAGCCTGGACCGACTCACCCACAATCAAGGTGCCGCCGACGACCATCCGCTCGACGAGCTTGAATTTAGCGCGGAAGTAGCTCTCGAGGTCGCCATGGCGATCGAGGTGGTCTTCATCGAAATTCGTCCACAGGACGATTTCCGGCGCGAAGTGACGTAAGTCCTCGGCCTGGAAAGAGCTGACCTCGACCACAGCCAGAAAGGCGGCGTTCGAAGAGGTATTGGCCAAGGAGGTTAAGGGCAGGCCCACGTTACCACAGGCGATGGCGTTCAGACCGGCACGCTTGTGCGCGAAAGAAAGGAAATCCGTGAGCGTCGTCTTCCCGTTGGTCCCGGTGATGGCAATCGAAGCGCCCGACCAAAGTAAGGCGCCGAAATCCAACTCCGCGAGGCAGAGTAAACCGGCCCGACGGGCCGCCAACATCCACGGGTGCGGCTGCGCAAAGCCCGGGCTGTAGACCATGAGGTCATGGCGCGCAGCTTCTTCCGGACCAAAGACCGCGTTGGCGCCTTTCTCGTCGTAGATGACGGACGCAAAGCCCGCCAAGCCCAACGCTTCGGCGACCGCGCGACCGCTCACCCCCGCACCCAAGATGGCGGCGGGGCGGGTCAAACGACGACGGAGGCTGTCGGGGATTTCGGTCATCCGATTTTCAACGTTAGCAGGCCGAGTAGGCCGCAGAGGAAGGAGAGAATCCAGAAGCGCGCCACGACCTTGGTCGCGGGCCAACCCTTCTTCTGGAAGTGATGATGGATGGGCGTCATCAGGAAAAGGCGCTGACCGCCCGTCCACTTGAAATAGCTGACTTGCAGGATGACCGAGACGGCCTCGACGACAAACACGCCCCCGACAATCGCGAGTAGGAACGGCTGGTGCATCAAACAGGCCACACAACCGAGGGCGCCGCCGATACCGAGGGCACCCACGTCGCCCATGTAGACTTCCGCTGGGGCTGCGTTATGCCAAAGGAAGACCAGGCTACCGCCGACCAAGGCGGCACAGAATACCGCGAGTTCGCCGGCGCCCGGCACGTAACTGATGTGCAGGTAGCTGGCAAAATCATGGCGACCAGCCAAGTAGGCAACCGCCCCGAAGATGGTCGTCGTGATGATAACGCAACCGATGGCGAGCCCATCCAAGCCATCGGTAAGGTTCACGGCATTGGAGCAACCCATGCAGACCAGCGCAATAAAGGCCACGGCAACGGCCAGACAGGCAGCGAAGGGCCAGCCGAGCGAGTCCTGAGACCAGACCGGCCCTTTCAGAATCGGCAGCCAAATCTCGCAGAGGCTACTCCGATAGGCGGGATCGAGGAGCACGATACCGATGGCCAACAAAGCGACGATGGCTTGCCCACCGAGTTTGGTGCGCGCTGAGATGCCATCCGAACTGCCGTGGCGAACCTTCAGCCAATCATCGACGAAGCCCAAGAGGCCCATGCCCAGAAGACAAAAGAGTGACGCTAGGACGAGGACGTTGGGCTTGGCCCAGAGGAGCACCGCAGGAACCATAGCAGCGCCAATGAGTAAGCCGCCCATGGTCGGGACCTTGCCCCCTTCTTTGGCGAGGTCACCCATGAGTGCCTTGGAACGCTCCGGCTGACGGAGTCGGCTGAGCGCACGGATAATCGGACCCGACAACAGCATGCCTAACGCCAGCGCCGTGAAGCCGGCCATAATGGCACGGACGGAAATATACTCGAAGAGACGGAAGGGCCCCCAGAAGGATTCAAGTTGGTTGAGCAGGTAAAGCATGTCCTAGTGGAACGAAAGGTGAGCGGAAAGGTCGGCTGGCAACGCACGCTCTAAGGCGAAGGAGCGACTGCCTTTGACAAAAATGAAACCCGCATGGGCGGAGACAACGGCTTGGACCTCTGCCAGCGTGGCCGCAGCACGGCGCAGGCCTGAGCCGTGCGGTAAGCCCGCCAAGACTTGGGCGGCATCGCCACCGAACGTGACCACGGCATCGCCCGCACGGACAGGTATATCGGCGCCGCAGGCATGATGAAGCGCAGCGGAATTCACGCCGAGTTCGGCCATGCCGCCAATCACCCAGAGACGAGGCTGCGCGGAACCCTGGCTGAGGTGATCGAAGCAACGCGCAGCATCCAGCAGCGAAACCGGACTGGAATTATAACAGTCCACGTAGAAGGTCTGTGCGGATAAAGCGTGCAGACTGCCCCGCCCGACCGGTGGGGCCCAGCTAGCCAACGCCGTGCGCAAGGCCGTCAGGTCAGCGCCCACTTCGCGGGCGGCGATGACCGCCAAGGCAGCGTTACGTGCTAACCCATCGGAAACTGGGCCCAGCACAAAGGCTTCACCATCGAGGCTCAACGTGCGCCGACCTTCGGATTGGCCGAGGACCGCCTCAACTAAACGTGCAGGGCGTACGGACGGATTCGCTTCGCCAGCGAAACGCACAGCGATGCAACGGTCGGCCAAGGCTGCGAACTCTGGCCAAGCCAACAGCGAAGCAGGCAAAACCGCGCGGCCACCCGCTGCAAGGGCCGCCACTAACGTCGCTTTTTCCCGGGCGACCGCCGCGAGCGAACCAACTCCTTCCAAGTGAACGGGAGCAACCGCAGTCACAATGGCCACATCGGGCCGAATGACTGCGGCGCTGACGCCGAGTTCACCCGGCACGCTCATGCCCGCTTCAATGACCGCAAAGCGATGGAGGTCGGCACGGAGCCGCAAGAGCATCAACGGCACCCCTAAAAGGTTATTGAGGTTAGCCTCCGTGATAAAGGCTGTCGGCCCCAGCAGAGCCCCCAGCAGGTCCTTAGTCGAAGTCTTACCGACGCTCCCGGTGACGCCGATGACTGGCCCAAGGAAACGTTGGCGCCAAGCCGCGGCGATGCGTTGCAAACCCGTTTGCGGATCGTCGACCACCAACTGGGGCAACGTATCTGCCACCGGATGCGCCACCACGGCACAAGCGGCCCCACGGGCGCGTGCGTCGACTAAGAAGTCATGGCCATCACGACGCGCTGTCTTCAGGGCCACAAAAGTATCCCCGGCATGCAAGGCGCGCGTGTCCGTGCCGAAGCCGGTCACGGGAGCTAAGGGCGAGGTCGTCCAAGTACCGCGGGCCCAAGCGGCAAGGTCAGTCGGCGCAAAAGCAGTGGTCATGACGCCGGGCCCCTCCGTAGGTCGAGTAATTCGCGGACCACTTGACGATCGTCAAAGGGCACCACGGTATCAGCAAATTCCTGGGTCGACTCGTGGCCCTTCCCAGTGACGACCACGCAATCGCCCGGCCGAGCGGCGGCGAGGGCGCGGCCGATGGCTTCACGGCGGTCGGCAACGAACTCCACGGTCGGCAAGGGACCTAACCCAGTTCGCATATCCGTAAAGATAGCATCGATGCTTTCCTTGCGCGGATTATCGGAAGTCGCCCAAGCCAGATGAGCGAGCTCGGCGACTACCTGAGTCATCGCTGGACGCTTGCCGCGATCCCGATTCCCGCCGCAGCCGAAGACGCAGAGGACGCGGCCCGGCGTAATGGCTCGAAGCATACGGAGCGCATTACGTAAGGCGTCGTCCGTATGGGCGTAGTCAACGAAGACCGGGAAAGCTTGACCGACCTCGACGCGTTCCATGCGGCCGGCCACGCCCGGGAAGGAAGCCACCGCGGACCCTAACGTCAGCGGGTCGCGCCCCAAGGCTGCGGCCAAGGCCAAAGCGCAGAGCACATTGGAGACGTTATAGTCGCCAGGGAGCGGCGAGGAGAAAACAGCGGAGCGGCCTTGCCAGACGACGGTGAATTCCGTGCCCGCCAGGGTATAACGCACATCGGTTGCGCGGAGGTCGGCGACGGCAGAGAGGCCAAAAGTTAGGACGGGACCGCGGCGACGGCAGGCCTCGGCGAGGACATGGCCAGCGGGGTCATCGAGGTTAAAGACGCTCACTCCGGGGACGGAACCGTTGCGACCATCGAAGAGGACGGTCTTGGCGTCTAAGTAGGTAGCGAGGTCGCCATGGTAGTCGACGTGATCGCGCGTGAGGTTCGTGAAGGCGGCGGCGGCGAAATGGAAACCATGCACACGATCTTGGTGGAGTGCATGCGAACTCACCTCGAGGCAGGCCCCAGCGCACTCGGCGTCAGCCATCTGGCGGAAAAAGGCCGCGAGGTCGGCTGACTCCGGCGTTGTCTTATAAGAAGGGATAGAGCGGCGACCGAGGTGGTAACGAACCGTCCCGACCAGGCCCCATTGGCTTCCGTCGGTCTGGAGCAAGTGACGCAGAAGCGACGTCACCGTCGTCTTACCATTGGTCCCCGTGACGCCCACTAATTGTAGGGCGGTTTCGGGATGGCCGTGAAAACGCCGGGCGACTTCCGCCAGGACCTTGCGCGGGTCGTCGACTTGCGCGGCCGCCACGGCGGGAAGGCCGGTAACGGAACGGGCGGAAATCACCGCGGCCGCCCCACGGGCAATGACGTCATCCAGGTATTCGTGGCCGTCGGAACGGAGCCCAGGTAAAGCGAAGAACAACGACCCTGGCAGAATGCGGCGGCTATCGGTCACCAGCCCAGTAATCTTCGCCGTCCAATCGCCCGAGCGACCTAGCACCGGGAGGCCTTGGAGCAAGGTTTGGAAAGAAGGGCGTTCCATCGGGGCAAAACGGGTCTGGCTAGGCGGGTGGTTCATCGACCAACGAGCGTGGCCGTTGACGCGGCGCCATGAGGGTTGCCCGCGGCCGTGGCGACGACGCCAGCGTTAGCCTTCGGGATGTTGAGCCATTTAATACATTCCAGCGCGACTTCGCGGAAAATCGGGGCCGCTACCTTGCCGCCATAACCCACGCCTTCACCATGCGGCTCATCAATAATGACGGTGATCGCTAGCTTGGGGTCGTTGACGGGGAAGAAGCCCGAGAACGAAGCCACGTGGTGTGAGGTCGAATACTTACCGTCGATGATCTTCTGCGTCGTGCCCGTTTTTCCGGCGACTTCATAGTCAGGAATATCCGCAATCGGGGCAGTGCCACCCTTCGCACAGACGGCACGGAGCAAAGTCGCCATGGACGCCGCCGTGTCCGCCGTGATGGCTCGGCCCTTAGAGCGGGGCGGGTAGTTGAGCACGACCTGCTTCGTCTTCGGGTCATCAATCCGGAGCACTAATTGTGGCTGCATCAGTTGCCCCTCAGCGGCGACGACCGCCATCGCATAATGCATCTGCATGGCGGTCACACTGACCGAGTGCCCCATCGGCACGCGGGAAACCGTTATGCCATCCCACTTCGCCGGCGGGATGAGCATGCCGCCCGACTCGGCGCCCGTCAGGAGGCCCGTGTTCGCCCCGAAGCCGAAGGAACGAATCAACTTATCGAAACGCTCTTCGCCGAGGCGCTCCGCGTAAAGCATCCCGATCTGCACGGTCCCACGGTTGGAAGATTCCCGGACGATTTGCCGGACATCGACGGCTCCAAGCGCGTGCGAATCCGCGGGCAAAGGAACCATCCGGCCTTTGTAGGGCACGGCCGACAGCCCACAGTCGTAGACGGAGTTGGGCGTGATGAGGCGCTCCTCGAGTGCGCCCGAGACCGAAACGATTTTGAAGACCGACCCCGGCTCGTAGATATCGGACACCGCGCGGTTACGCTGGCTATCCATCGGCGCGAGCTTCGGGTCGAAGAATTTATTCAGGTCAAACGTGGGCCAATTAGCCAAACCAAGGATACGGCCAGTCTTTGGCTCGCTGACGATGATAATGCCCGACTTCGGCGTATACTGGTTGGCGGCCTTTTCCAAGGCGACCTCACAGGCATTCTGGACGAGGCTGTTGATCGTGAGCACAACCGTGCTGCCGTCGATGGGCGCGACTTCGCGCAAGCGATTGCTGGCAATCTCGCGACGACGGCCATCGCGCTCAGATTCAATCCAACCCTTTTGCCCCTGGAGGAAACCGTCCAGAGACTTTTCAATACCGACCGACGGCACCATCTCTTTGTTAACGTAACCAACGACGTGTGCCGCCAACTGCCCTTTCGGGTAATTTCGACGATACTTGAGTTCGGACCGCACGGCCTTGAGCTTCAGTTCCTGGACCTTCTTCATGGTCGCCTCATCGCATTCCCGAGCGAGGACGACCCAGCGGACGCGGCGGGCGACGCCTTCATCGTCCACGCGGGGAGCTGGGTTGAAGGCCGCCTTGACCGTCACGAGCGGCAGACGCAAAATCGCTGCAACCTCGGCGGCCCGCTTATGGTCGTCCTTAAGGAGTGACTCTGGGTCAACGCCGATGTCCCAGACATCCTCGGACACGGCGAGCAGGTTATCCTGCGAGTCCCTGATTTCCCCCCGGCGGCAAACCTTCTCCTGGAAAACATAACGCCGCTGGAGTGCCTCCGCCCGGAGGCTAGGAGCATCAATCCAGTGGAGCCAGACCAGGCGACCGACGACAACGAGGAAACAAGCGGACACGACCCAGGCGAGCGAACGGAAGCGCAATCGCCTGGCGTGCGGAAGGGTCATCGCGCTCCGTTTCCTCCCTGCCCCGTCGTCGGACGGAACGCGATGTTGAGAGCCGTCACACGAGGGCTCGCAGTATTCTTAAGAGGAACCACGGCGGTGACCATGGGGGTAAGGCGGATGAAGGTGACCTGTTCGGGCACTGGGGGCTTGAGGTCTTCGCCGGCGATCTGCTTCAGCTGCAGGCTGTCCTGCGTCTGGTCGCGGGCACGCTTCAAGGCATCGAGTTCCTTTTTAGACTCGGCGATGCTGCGCTCGAGGCGCTGGATCCGGGCGCCCACATCGTCACTGCGTAGGCGCAGCTTCATAATATGGATAGCGCCGACGGCCGCGGCGGCAAAGCTCGCCGCGAGCATAGTACCAATGAGGAAGCGACGGGGGCTCATGCGTCGGTACGGCGCAGGGCGCGCAAGCGGGCCGAGCGGCTCCGCGGGTTACGGTGTTGTTCCTCGTCGGACGGCTGCACGGCCTTCCGCGTCAGGAGTTCGGCATGGCTGACGCGCTCGTCCTGGAGACGATTATCGTCGCGGTCGACCGGGCGTCCGGCGACCTCGTTCATGTAGCGCTTAACCATCCGGTCTTCGAGCGAGTGAAAAGAAATAACCGCTAAGACTCCGCCCTGCTCGAGTTTAGCGAACGCCTTCGGCAAGGCGGCGGCGAGGGCGCCGAGCTCATCATTGATGGCGATACGGACCCCTTGGAAAGTCTTGGTCGCTGGGTGCGGCCCACGAGGACCAGGAGGCGGCGGGGCGGCTTCGGCCACGAGTTCGGCGAAGGAAGCCGTGCGGGCGAGGCGACCCGAACCGCGGGCGGCCTCGATGGCGTTGACGATCCGGTACCAGCGCGGCTCCTCGCCAAAATCCCGGACGGCCTGCTCCAGCTCACGCCGGTCAGCACATTCAAGGAACTCCGCCGCTGTGCGGCCCCGCCGCGTGTCCATACGCATGTCGTTCGGGGCGTCGAAGCGGAAAGAGAAACCGCGTCCAGCGTCGTCCAGCTGATGCGAAGACACCCCAATGTCCATCAGCACTCCAGCAAAACGACCCTGAACGCGGTCAAGGTCACGGAAATTTTCGGCGTGAAAACACAACCGAGAGCCATACTTGGCCAACAAAGGCGCGGCGCGTTCGCCCGCTTGGGGATCGCGGTCGAGTGCCACTACGGTGGCGCCAGGCGCGCGGTCCAACAAGGCCGCCGAATGCCCCCCACCCCCGAACGTGCAATCCATGTAGGCACGGCCGTCCTGCGGAGCGAGGAGCGCGAGGCACTCCTCCAGCAGAACGGGAACGTGGTTGGTCATGGCGGCGGGGCTGTGAATAACGTGTGAGTTGTGTAAGTAACTTTTGGATACTAGCTCAGAGCCCGAGCGCGGCGAGCGCGCGCAGGATGGTCTGCGTCTGCTCGGACGTGCGGTCGACGACCGGCGGATTTTTCGAAAGGATTTGGAAAGTGGTGAAGCCGCCCTTGAAGACGACGTCCCGGCCCAGCTGGGCTTCCTTCACCACGTGCTCGTTGAGCGTGATGCGGCCCGCCTTATCACAGGCGACCTGAATACTGTTCGAAGCGAGTAAACTCAGCGCGTTCATCTTGTCGGGATCACTGACCGTCACCTGCTGGGCAGCGTCGGAAATGCGCTTCACCATCACCGGCGGGAAAACGACAATCGCCCCGAGCGCCGGATGGAACATCGCGAGAAATCCCGATTCCACCGCGCTCTCGAAACGCCAGGCCGCCGGAATCGTGACACGATTCTTCTCATCCAATTTTCCATGATGGATGCCGGTGAAGAGACTGGAGGTGGAACCAATAGACATAGGCTGGGGGAGTACCCCCATTTCACCCACTTTTCCCCACTCTTCCCCACTCGTCAAGAAATATGCCCCATTTTGTTATCCACAGGCGCGATCCAGGGGCTGGGACCTAATTTATGAATGAAATCGGTCTATAAATTACCTAAGCATCTGTCTTACAGTAAGTTAAGTGATGTATTTGATGGATTTTCGTCTTTCCGCACCCCCTCCCCTCCGGCCAGGGGCTGATCTGGGCGGCCACTCCCTCCCCCGCGCCGCCCCCCGTTTTGTAATTACTTTTCACATACCGTCGACGCAGTCAACCCCACGGGCCCGTCCCGAAATCGGTTGCCAATCTGCGTCCGCTGTGTTTCGTTGTGCCTACCGCATCCATCCTCTCATGAAGCACGCCGTTCCCTTCGCCCTCCTCGCCGCCACGCTCGCCTTCACCGGCTGCAACACCTACGTGGGCGTCGATAACCCTGACCAGCCCAGCTCGACGTACTCGAATGCAACGGGCGCCTTAGTCACCCGCTACAAGGCCTCACCTGAAGTAGTCTTCAACGCCGTCAAGCGTGCCGTCGACTCCCAGAGCGACACCATGAAGCGCATGGGCGAATCCGACAAGCGCGTGAATAACGAACTTCAGGAAGTGACCGTCTATGCCCGGGCCATCGGTGACCTCGAAATCAAAATTGAAGTCGCCAAGGTCGAAGACCCAGTGACCAAAGAAAACTTCACGCAGGTGACTGTTAAGTACGGCTTCTTCGGCAACTGCGAACAGAGCCAGCAGATCGTCTCCCGCATTTCCCAGAACCTCCGCCGCTAAGCCCGTCGGGCGGAACCGCCATCGGACGCCGCCTGGCCTTTTGGCTCGGCGGCGTTCTTTTTTTAAACCACCATTCATCAAGACATGGGTAATATCTTCGGACAGTGTTTCCGCATCGCGACCTTCGGTGAAAGCCATGGCCCGGCCCTCGGCGTCGTCATCGACGGCTGCCCGCCGCGCGTGCCGTTCGACCTCGCCTTCCTCCAGAGCGAACTCGCCCGTCGGCGCCCCGGCCAGAGTAAGCTCACCACGCAACGCCAAGAAGGCGACGTACCGGAAATCCTTTCGGGGCTTTCGCCCGATGGGCTGACGCTCGGCTCGCCGATCGCCATCGTCATCCGGAATGTAGACCAACGCTCGTCGGCCTACACGGAGATGAAAAGTGCCTACCGCCCATCGCATGCGGATTTCACTTACGATACTAAATACGGTATCCGCGCCGTTGAAGGCGGCGGCCGCTCCTCCGCCCGCGAAACGGCGGCCCGCGTCGCGGCTGGCGCCCTGGCGAAGACCGTCCTTAAACATGCCTGCGGGGCGACCATTACCGCCTGGGTCGAAAGCATCGCCGACATCCGCATGCCCGCGCCGACCAAGACGCCTTCCCTGAAGCAGGTCGAAGCCTCGCCCACCCGTTGCCCCCATCCCGCCACCGCCCAACGCATGGAGGCGCGTATTCACGCCGCCCGTGCCGACGGCGATTCTGTCGGGGGCGTCGTCTGCTGCGTCATCTCCGGCCTCCCCGGTGGTCTCGGCTCACCAGTCTTTGATCGCTTCGAAGCGGAACTCGCTAAAGCCATGCTCTCGTTACCCGCCACCAAGGGCTTCGAGCTCGGCAGCGGCTTCGCCGGCACGTTGCTCAAGGGGAGCGAGCACAACGATCTCTTTGTTAAGAAGGGCGGCCGGATCCGCACCCTGACGAACCGCTCGGGTGGCACGCAAGGCGGCATCACCAACGGTGAAGACGTCGTCTTCCGCATTGCCTTCAAGCCGACCGCAACCGTCCTCAAGCCGCAAAAAACCGTCAGCCCCGATGGTAAGGCTACCTCGCTGAGTGCACGCGGCCGCCACGACCCCTGCGTTCTCCCGCGCGCGGTCCCCATCGTCGAAGCCATGGCCGCCTTGGTCGCCGTGGACCATTGGATCCGCGATCGCGGACAGAACGCTCCCTTCGGCCGCTGCGGGCGCAAAGCATGACTCCTCTCATCATCGTCCTCGGTCCAACTGGTTCCGGCCGTAGCATCCTGCTCAAAGAACTAATCGAGAACGCTTGGCCGGCCGGCAAACTGGTTCGCACCTTTCGTGTCAGTAGCGATGCACCCAGCGACCACCCTGCTACTGATTTCTGGACCCTGACCGAAGGCCAAGCCGTCCTCCCGGCCCCCGGCACCGAAGATGCGGTCATTTTAGTCTCCGATGGCCGCCGCTCGGTGGTCGACCAGATGGAGTCATTGCACCGCGCCTTGTATGGCTCCACGCAGTGGCAGATCCAGCGCATCGTCACCGTGCTCGATTGCACCCTAGCCCATCGCCACCCGGTCGTGGCGGAATGGTATGGCGCCGCCGTTCACTTCGCCGACGCGGTCATCGTGACGCGCCGCTGGGAAGTGCCCGGTCAGTGGCTGAGCAAGCACCTCGCCACCTACACCGACGCCTTCTACCCCTGCCTCTTCGTCAACTTACTCAAGAACGGCAGCTTGGCTAATCCCGCCGAGGTCATCGAAGGCGAACCGCTCCGGATGTCTCACATCTTCGATGAAATCGATGCGGTCGACGAAATGGAGTTCGACGAAGACAACCTGCCCGATGAGCCGTTCGACTTGGTCCGGCAGCCCGATAAATATTTTGCGCGTGATGATTATGGCCGCCGCCTAATCTCCGTGCCGGATATCGCGGAAACGCTCCGCGTTGAGGGACGCTAACGCGAGGGCGATGCGCTTCCTCATCGCCACCTACGCCTGGTTCCTGGCCACCCTCCCGGAAGCCTTCGCGCGGGCCAACGCTTGGGGGTTTAGTTGGATACTCTGGGGCCTGCGCCGCAAGATTATCACGCGTAACCTGGCAGCGAGTTTCCCCGAGAAGGATGCCGCTTGGGTCCGGCGTATCGGCCAACTCTCTTGCCGGCGGACCGCCGAGATGGGGCTTTATGCCATCGCCTCCCCCAAGCTGAGCGAAGCGGAGGTGCGCGCCCGTATCCAGCTTCATCCGGAAACCTTAACGGGGCCCCATAGTTTACTTTCGCCCGACGGTCTGGTCCTCTTCGTCCCGCACTTCTCTTTGATGGAGATGATGTCGGCGGTGAAATTACTCGACGCCGATCTGGGCCGACGCGAATGGGTGACGCTTTACCGACCCCTCGACCTCGCCGCCGCCGAAGTCTGGGTTAAAGCATCCCGCGAGCGCTTCGGCATGCGCCTCGTTTCCCGTCGCGACGGTTTCGGCCAAACGATGCAAGCGGTGCGCAGCGGCCAAATCGGCGTCATCCTGTTCGACCAAAGCACGCACCTCGGCGCACAGATGGAGTTCCTCGGCCGACCAGTGGCGACCACCGACCTGCCGGGTATCATCGCCCAACGCTTTAAGGCCACCGCCCGCATCTTCTGGTCGGAGCGCACGGGATTCTGGCGCTGTCAGCTACGCAGCCATGTCCTCTCGGCCACGGACTCCGTCGGCTTGACGCTCGAGTCTAATGCCTGGCTGGCGGCGCGCCTGCGCTCAAGCGACGATGCCTGCGCCGATTGGCTCTGGGCACATGACCGCTGGAAGCACGGGCAGTCGCCGGAGATCAAGCCGCTGCAAGCCTAAGGGCTTACTGACCAGCGGGCGCCGGGGGGGCCTCCGCTGGGCGCTCCGGCGTTGTCCGACGCTTTCCGTCCGTTTCCTTACCCCCAGTGGCACCCTTGATTTTGCCCTCCTTCATCACTTCCGGACCATACTTTTCCATCAACTTGCGGATATAGCCAAAACGCTCTTCACGGGAAAGCTTTAGGAACTTTTCGCGCTCTGCCTTCGCTTCGTCAGCGGGCATCTGCTTCAGGTGATGCTCCAGGACACGGAAAGTAAAACTATAACCTGGCCCGTTGCCACCGCGCTCGCGCAACTCCTTAAAGGCCTTACGACGCTCCTCGGGACTGGCGTCTTCGACTTCGGCAAGTTTCTTGGCGAATTCCCGACGGTCATCGCCGGACATGTGCTCAATGTGTTCGATGGCTTCACGCATCCCACGGATACGCTCTGGAGCGAGCTCCATGATCTTACGAATCGTCTTGATTTCCTCAGCCGATGGCTCGGTGGCGGGCGGACGATTGGTCGGGGGCGACGGTGGGTCCGCCGCCCAAACGAGAGCTCCCAAAACAACCGGTAGCAGATAGCTTAAACGCATTTGCTTAGAACTCGGTTGAGGCGAGGGCATCGACCACCGAAGAGGGTTTGTCCACGACCGGGGTCAGGATGACTAGATCGTCGGCCACGCCGAAGATAGCATTCAGTTTGGCGGACTCATCACTGGCGAGCAACGCCAAGGTCTGCTGGACCAAGGCGTCGTCGGACGACGGACGGGTCAAGACCACGGCCGCGACAAAGCAAGCGGCGAGGGTCGAGGTGACCGAACTCCAGCGGATGACTTTGCGACGAAAACGGTCGGCATGGACGGCACCCAAGACGCGCTCGGTGAACCCCGGGACAAACGCACGCTGTCCGGGCGCCAAGGCGGCGGCGAGGTCACGGTCGAAGTTACTGTTGGAAGGCTTTTCCATGGGTCAGTTCAAGGAATGAAACACCGCCAAGGTCGGCAGGTTGCAGGGGTTAGGTTTTTTCATAATAGTCCTTTAGAAGTTCGCGTAAACGGGTGCGGGCGCGGTGAATCCACGTTTTTACTGAGGAAACCGGGGCCTCCATAGCCAAAGCGATATCCTCATAAGGCAGGTCTTGCTGGACCAGTAGGAGGATGGCTGTCCGCTGTTCAGGGGGGAGTTGGGAGACCGCCCGCTGAAAGGATTCCTCGAGTTCGACCACCTTACGGGCGGACTCGTGGCTAGCATCCCCAGGTTCGGGGGCGGACTCTAAGGTGCTGGTCGGCTTACGGGACTTCCGGCGCCACTCGTTTAGGACGAGGTTATGGGCGATATGGATTAGGTATGTGCTGAGTTTGGCCTCAGGACGCCACCGGGAGGCCGCCCGGTGGAGCCGGACAAAGACTTCCATGGCCAGCTCCTCCGCCGTCGTCTGGGAGCCGACTTCGGCCCGAAGATAGCCCACCAAACGGGGATGGTGACGGTCCACCAACTGCCGCAAAGCCTCGTCATCGCCCGCTGCGACCAGCGACATAAGCCGCTTGTCCTCCTCGTCCTCAGGTAGGGCTGGTTTCTCCGCAGGCATCTAGAGAATCAAACCACCCAAAGGCGGAAAAGTTAAGGAAACGACGGTCAAAACTTATTTCTTGGCTTCCACTGGCTTGGCCGGGGGCGCAACGGCCGGCTTGGCCTTGGCTTGCTCAATCGACTTGACGACTTCGGCGGCCGGCAGGACGACGGGAGACATCGAGATGCCGCCGTTATCGCCCGCGCTACCAAAACGGGTCGTGATGAAGCCAGCGAAGTTGCCGGAATTGCCGAAGACGGGCAGGCCTGTCGTGCTAATATGAATGGAATAATAAGCGCGGGGCTTTTCGAGGACGGCCCGGACATAGTCACATTCGACGCTAGCCGTGCGGCCCATGGCCTTGTCCAGTCGCGAGAGGACGACCACTTCATCCAAGATCCCGAGCTTCTGGGTCTCGGAGAGCACAATCGGAACGAACTTGGCATCCTTGGCCTCTTCAGCGCCCGCCTCTGGGCGGAGATAAGCTAGGTTGAGGTCGCGGTCCTTATACACGACGACCGCCGGAATTTCCGAACCGTCCGGCATAATGAAACGGGCTTCTTTCACTTCGCTCGTCACCGATAGCTTCACTTGGTTGCCGCGCATATTCACGGTCCGGCCATCGGCGGCCGTAGCCGGGTCAATCGAGGAGGCCGCCACCACAACGAGGCCATCGGCGGTGACCACAGTGCCGAACTCCTCGACCGTCTGGTCACGGCTCTGCGTGGGACTATCGCCAGCCGCCATGGTCAAGGCCACGGTGGCGCGGACGGTGATGACGGAGTCGGCGTGCGCCTTGAAGAGACGACGCGCGGTCACTTCGATCTTTGGAGCCGGATCAGCGGCGAGCGCCGGCGAGAAAGAGCCGAAGGCGAGGAGGGCCGCCAAGGCGAGGGGGAGGGAACGCATAGTATTTATTTGGTAGATTCGAAGGCCGACCAATCGGGCTCAAACTCCAGGTAAGCCCCCGAGATGGAGCGGCGGACCTGGAAGACGACGTGGCGCGGCTTAGCGGTGGCGAGCTGGGTCAAGGCCGCTCGCAGGGTGAGGTTATCGGTGACGGGGGTCCCGTTGATCGTGTAGACGATATCGCCCGAACGGAGGCCCGAGAGGTCCGCCCAGCCCGAACGTTCGACCTTGGTGACAATCACGCCCTGCGTCTCAGTCGAGACCTTACGTTGCACTTTGTCATCATAGCCGAGTTGGCGGGCGGAGAAGCCAAAGCGCGCGTCCTTGACGGTGGGGAGTTCGGACGGTGGCGCCGGCACTTCCGCCAGGTGCAGCGTGACCGCCAGCGCCTGACCGTCGCGCAGTACATCGAGGGCGACGTCTGTACCGACCGGGTATTCGCGGAGTAAAGCGGCGAAGACTTCGGAATCCTCCGGCCGACGCGCTGGGATAACCTTGCCGTCGAGCTTCACCAAGAGATCACCGACCTTGAGGCCAGCCTTCTCGGCATTGGAATTCGGCAAAACCTGGGTGATGCGAACGCCGGCCTTGCCCTTGAGGTTAAGGGCCTTGGCGATTTCCGCAGTGAGGACCTGCGTAGAGACACCGGCCCATGGCTTGGGCGCGCGCGGCGCGATGGCGGGGTCAACTTCGGGGCCGACGCGGACCACGGAGAGCATCTGCGAGCTGCCGCGCGCAAACCCCACCAGCACCGACTCGGGCTCAGTCTTATCCTGAAGCAGTTCACGGGAGACCTGCCGTAAAGCCGCGGCGTTAGCGACGGGCCGACCGCCCACGGTAAGAATAATATCACCATCCATCAGCGCGGGCTTGGCTTCAGCCGATGGGCCACCGGGACGCAAAGAATCGACCATGACGCCCTGAGTGTCGGGTCGCTTAGTGTAGAGCGCACTCATCCGCGTTAGGTTGCGCACGGTGAGCCCCCACGCTGTCAGCTCGAGTTCACGGGCTTCGTTCGCTTCGCGCGCCAGCGGCGTCACGGTTAGCGTGATCCCTTGATCGCCGCGGCGGACCACAAAGGGCACGGCTACGCCCGGACGGAGCGCTGAGACCAAACGATGATAAGCTGGCATGTTCTCATCGCAGTCCGCGGAGACTTCCTGGCCAGCTACGGAAGTAATGATGTCGCCCTGACGGAAGCCAGCGGCGGCGGCGGGAGAGCCTTCCAAGGCACCACGCACGAGCACGCCCCGGACGTCCTTGACCGAGAGCGAGCGCAAGAGGGGCTGCACTTCGACCCCAGTCCAACCGCGAGTAATGCGGCCCTGCTTGATTAGTTCCGCGGCAACGGCCTTAGCAGTGTTTGCCGGGATTGCCCCACCGAGGCTACCGACGCCGATTTCGTTAATACCGGCGATCCGTCCGTCGGTGTCGACGAGGGGGCCGCCCGAATTACCGCCAAAGATAACCGCATCGTGGCCGAACCAGCGCACGAGTTCCCCGACGGATTCACCATCGAGGCTCATGCCCCCCACGAAACGCGTCATGACCATGGCGTCGTTGGCGATGATGCCGAGGGTGACGGATTGCGTCAGGCCAGCAGGGCAACCCATCGAAAGGACGGTATCGCCGACGCGGACACGGTCAGAGTCCGCAAACTCTGCGATGGGCAACGGGGTCTTGGAACGGCGGCGGCTGAGGTCCAGCTTGATGACAGCGACATCAGTCATGGCGTCAGCACCCACCAGTGTGGCCGGTAATTCTTCGCGATCAGCCAAACGGCAGAGGAACGTGGCGCCACGACCAGCAACGTGATAATTGGTCACCACGTGGCCCTCGGCGTCGATGATGGCCCCAGAGCCGACGGAATGTTGGCGGAGCATACGGCCGTCAGCGCCGTCCTCGGAAATCACCTCAATCCGGACAATGGTGGGCGTCATCTTAGCGATGGCCCGCTCCACTTCGGGTCGACGGCGCTGGGCTTCATCAGGACCGGCCATTAAGGCAGCCGCACCGAACAACAGGGTAAGGAAACGCATGTCAGGAAGTTGGGGCGATAGGACGAGCGGCGAAGGCGCGCAGGGTGCGCAGGAAGAAACCTTCGAGCGCAGAGATGAGGTGGTAGTTGAGTTCGAGCCGGATGCGGGCCTGCTCCAGGAGATCGACCGCGGCGGCTACTTGA
>CAITUF010000204.1 GCA_903895475.1 uncultured Opitutia bacterium
GTGGAGCGGATGTAAGGGAGGGGCAGGGTCGAGTGCTGAATCGAGTCCTGGATCGAGTTCAGAGTGCTGGGTCGATGAATGCATAGGGTAGGGTTAGCACTGCGTGCTGACCTAGCCTTCCTTTCGGCGTCGAGTCAGTAGGCCCTACCCCGGTGTCAGCGTTGTTTCGAATCCCATCCTCTCCGCCACTTTAACTCACCTATAAGACGTGCCGGATGGGATGAGAACCCGTTCGGTGAGCCGTTAGGCGAACAGGCGATGCCAAAGGCATCGGGCGAAGCCCGGAGCGGAGCGCAGCCAATCCCATCTTCTTCGCTGGGCTTACGTGTTCAATCGTCGGTTCCGGGTAGACCTCTGGTAGGTATGGTATAGAAAAACTTACCCCCATGGAGACTCCTGCCCCTAAGTCGGAACGCCTGCTTTCGCTCGATGCCCTGCGCGGCTTTGATCTCTTCTGGATTGTGGGTGGACACGGTATCCTTGTCGCGCTCTTCAAGCTGACCGAGTGGGGCTGGTTGGGTGCGATTGATGCTCAGCTCAAGCACGTCGATTGGAACGGCTTCCAGGCTTACGACCTCATCTTCCCATTGTTCTTGTTCATGGCTGGCGTCTCTACGCCCTATTCGCTGACCCGTCGCCTGACGGAAGGCGCCCGCTCCGAAGTCATTCGCAAGGTCATTCAACGCGGCCTCATCCTCGTCCTGCTCGGTATCATCTATAACAACGGACTCCAGTGGAAGGGGCTGGAGAATATGCGCTTCGGTAGCGTGCTCGGCCGCATCGGTCTCGCCGGCATGTTCGCGCAGCTCATCTTCGCTTTCAACTTCGAGGCGCCGAAGCGGCTCTGGTATTGGCTCGCGGGTATTCTGCTCGGCTATTGGGCGGTCATGTCGTTCGGCCATGCGCCGGGTTTCGCGGCTGGCGACCTAACGATGGAAGGGAACTTCGCCAGTTACGTCGACCGACTGCTCCTGCCAGGGAAGCTCCACAAAGGTATCCACGATCCGGAAGGCTTGCTCGCGGTCCTGCCGGCCATCGGCAACGCACTACTCGGTATCCTGGCGGGACTCTGGCTCCGCCGCTCCGCGGAAGAAGCCTCGGGTGATCGTAAGGCCGCCGGCTTGGCGCTCGCGGGTCTGGCGTTACTCGCTATCGGCGGACTCTGGAGTTTCGTCTTCCCGCTGAATAAGAATCTTTGGACCAGTTCGTTCGTCCTCTGGACCTGCGGTTGGGGCAGTCTGCTGCTCTCCTTCTTTTATTGGACGATCGACGTGCGTGGCTGGCTGCGCGGCTTCGGCGCGTTCTTCGCCGTCATCGGCATGAACTCGGTGCTCATCTACATGGCCGGTAAGTTCATCAACTTTGACTTCACGGCACGGGCGCTCTTTGGCGGCGTCGCTAACGCCTTACCCGCTGGATGGGGTGCGCTCCTACTCGCCATCGGGGTCCTGGCGGTAGAGTGGCTCTTCCTCTGGTTCCTCAAGGAGAAGAAGGTGTTTTTGAAGGTTTAGGAAGCGAGAGAGAATCGAGGGAGAATCGGGGATGAGTCGGGATAGAGTCGGGATAGAGTCGGGATAGAATCGAGGGAGAGTCGGGAAAGAATCGGAGGAGAATATGGCGTGAGGAAGGAGCGGGAGAGGGCCGGGGTGGTTATTTATCGGTGGGGGTGTCGTTGTGGATGCGGCGTAGTCGGTATTTGATGAGGCCGCCGATGAGTCGAGCGACGAGGGTTGTTTTCTCGAGCAACACGAGCCGATCGTCGGGTGGGATGAGGCCTGTGCGTTCGCAAATGTCGAATTGGGTTTCCAGCTCATTGAGGGAGCCCCGTGCGATGTACAGAAAGCGAAGGGCGTCTTTTTGCGTCCCGCGTCCGCTTCCTTCGGCGATGTTCGAGGGGATGGAGACGGCGGCGGACCGGATCTGCTCAGCCAGCTTCCGGTCGATGTGCCGTTTGTGCTTAGAGCAGAGGGAGTAGGTGGCGGCGACCAGGTCGCTGGCTTCCGTCCAGGCTTTAAGGTTTTTGTAGGTAGGCTGGGGCATGCACGAATGGGTGCAGTTCTGCCGCCAGTGTGCGAACGGAGATATCCCTCAGCCGATAGGCAACTTCGACCCTGCCCGACTCTTCCTCGACCCTCTGCCGACCCGCTACCGACCCTCTCCGATTCTCTCCCGATTCTTTCTCGACTCTGCGCCGACTCACCTCCGGCCCTCCCTCCGACCCTCTACCGACCCTATCCCTACTCTTCCCCGACTCTTCCTCGACCCTCTGCCGATTCTCTCCCGATTCTCTCCCGATTCTTTCTCGACTCTTTCCTCGATTCCCACCCCTCCTCCTTCAATACTGTCCCATCATGTCCGATCCTGTCCTCAAAGTCACCCGTGGTGACATCATGATGCGTGGCTTGCTGTGCCGTTGCCCGAACTGTGGCCGCCCGGGCCTGCGGAAGTCTTGGTTTAGGCTAAACGATGCGTGCGCGCAGGGCTGCGGGCTCGACCTCGCTAAGTCGGCGGGCGTCTACTCTGGCACGACCTCCATCGGCTACGTCGCCGCGATTATTTTCATTATTATCCCCACCTGCTTCCTGGTGGGCTTCAAACTCCTCACGGTGGGGCAGGGCGTGACTTTGGGTATCCTTGGCTCGCTCGGCTTTATCGTGCTGATCTATCCAGTCATGCTTTGCTGGATGGTCATGGCCTACCATCTGGCCCTGCCCGAGGAACTCCCTGCCAATCAGCGTAAAACTGACGGTAAACGCTAGGCAGCCGTCAGTTCTTGACTTACATCATCAAATCTAGATAGGTTGATGCGATGTTAAGAGATGCGTTCCTCTCCCGCCTGCGGTCGCCCGATCGCCCGACGGTTTCCGTGGAGTTCTTCCCGCCAAAGAAGCCCGAGGAAGCTGCGGCGATGTTGGACACCGCGCGGGCTTTGCAGCCGCTGGGTATCGACTTTGCGTCTTTCACTTATGGCGCCGGTGGCTCCGACCGTTCGACCGTCCTCGAATACGGCTCCAAGCTCGTGCAAGCGGGCTTTCCACTCATCGCCCACCTGACCTGCGTGGGCCACAGTCGGGCGGAACTGGCTGATATCATTGCGAAA
>CAITUF010000205.1 GCA_903895475.1 uncultured Opitutia bacterium
CGAGGGTGGCGTTGGCGACCGTCTGGGCCTCCACGCCTTGCGAGGCGTCGATCAGCAACACGGCACCTTCGCAGGCGGCGAGGGAGCGAGAGACTTCGTAGGCGAAGTCGACGTGTCCCGGGGTGTCAATGAGGTTAAGAATATACTGCTTACCATCGGGGGCGGTGAAGTTCATCGTCACCGGGTGACACTTAATCGTGATGCCCTTCTCGCGCTCGAGATCCATGGCGTCGAGGAGCTGCTCCTTCATCTGACGCTTCTCGATAGTCTTCGTGTGCTCCAGCAGGCGGTCGGATAGCGTCGTCTTGCCGTGGTCGACGTGGGCGATGATGCAGAAGTTACGGATGTGGTCTAGGGACACGGGGAAGGAGGAGAAGGAAGAGTCGAGGGCTGGATCGATGACTGAATCGAGGTCAGGGTCGAGGTCAGTGGGAAAGGGCTAATAGGAGGACGGCGGGGGCGCTTGTCCAGCGTTAGCCCCAAAGGAGGGCGGATTAGGCCGGAATATCGGCAAACTCGTGCAGGGAAGCAATCGGGGCCGTCGGGGCCGTGCGCTTCATCATGCCAGCGAGGGCGCCACCGGGACCACATTCATAGAACTGAGCGATACCGGAGTCGGCGGCAGCCTTACAGTCATCCTCCCAGAGGACCGAAGATACGACCTGCTTCACGAGGGCCGCGCGGAGGTCGGCCGGCTCGGACAAGGTACCGCCGGTGGTGTTGGAGTAGACGGTGACCTGCGGGCGCTTAAACTCGACACCTTGGAGGAATGCCTCGAAGGCCGCACGGGCAGGCTCCATGAGGCGGCTATGGTAGGCGCCGGCTACGACGAGGGGCTTCACGAGTTTGAACGCACCGAACTCCTTAGCGCGAGCGACCGCTTGGGCAATCTTGTCGGACTCACCCGAGATCACGACTTGGCCAGGGCAGTTGAAGTTCGCCGCGTCGATGTCAAAGGCCGCGCAGAGCTTAAAGATGTCCTCACGGGACCCGCCGATTACTGCGGCCATGCCGCCCTTGGTCTGGTCACAGGCCTGCTGCATGAGGCGACCGCGCTCGGCGACGACCTTGAGGCCCGTTTCAAAATCCCACACCCCAGCGACCGCATAAGCCGTCAGTTCGCCCAAGGAAAGCCCAAGACAGGCCTTGAGGTCATTGAGCTTACCGCGCTCGCGGAGAATCTGGGCAATCGCGTAACCCTGGACGTAGAGAGCCGGCTGGCAGACCCGGGTTTCGGTCAGGAGTTCGGCCGGACCCTCGAAGCAGACCTGACGGAGGTCGAAAGGCAGCACGGCGGCGGCGCGGTCGTAGAGACCCTTGGCCGTGGCGGAGTTGTCGTACAAGGACTTCCCCATGCCCACCACTTGGGCGCCTTGGCCAGAGAACAGAAGAGCGGTCGACATGGGTTTAAAGAGGGGAAAAAGGCGGGAAGGGTCAAGCGGATGCCAAGGAGAGGCAGGATTGGTTAGTGGGGATTGGGGATAGATTTCGGATAAACCACGCCCCACCCCTCGGGTGCAGACTTTATACTCCTTTAATCCGTACTCTATACTCCGTAATCTGGAATCTTACCCTATCCCCCATCCCCTCCCATGCCTCGCCTCCTGCTTCCTTGACCACCCTCCCCCCTGCCCCTACCCCTTGCCCTTCCCATTCGCCATGCCTATTGCCCTCCTCTCCGTCAGCGACAAGACTGGCCTGCTCCCCTTCGCGCAGGCGCTAGTCCAGAACCATGGCTACAAGCTGCTCTCCACGGGTGGCACGTCCAAGATGCTCCGCGATGCCGGCCTGCCGGTGACCGATGTCAGCGAGCACACGGGTTTCCCCGAAATCATGGAGGGCCGCGTGAAGACCCTGCACCCCAAGGTCCATGGCGGCCTCCTGTGCCGCCGCGATTCGCATGAGCACCTCGACGAAGCCAAGAAGCACGGCATCGAACTCATCGATCTCGTCGTCGTAAACCTCTACCCCTTCGAAGCCACCGTCGCGAAGCCCAATTGCTCGTTTGAAGACGCCATCGAGAACATTGATATCGGTGGTCCGTCCATGCTCCGCAGCGCCGCCAAGAACCACGCCTCCGTCTCGGTTGTCACCGACCCCGCCGACTACGAACGCGTCCTCGCCGCGATGACCAATCCCGCCGCCCTGGCCGAACTCCGCCGCGAGCTCGCGCTCAAGGTCTTCCAGCGCACCTCGGCCTACGATGCCGCCATTGCCAATTACCTCGAATCGCAAGCCCAGCCGGGCCTCGGCAACGTCCTCGGTCTACCCGCACGCTTCACGACCACCCTGTCCCTCGCCCAGCGCCTCCGCTACGGCGAAAACCCACACCAGCAGGCCGCGCTCTATGGTTCGTTCCATGAGGCCTTCGAACAGCTCCAGGGCAAGGAACTCAGTTACAATAATATCCTCGATATCACCGCCGCGACTTACCTCATCGGCGAATTCGAACGTCCGACCGTCTGCATCCTCAAGCACACCAACCCCTGTGGCGTCGCTTCGGCTGACACCCTCCTCGAAGCCTGGCATAAGGCTTTTGAGACCGACAAGCAGGCTCCCTTCGGCGGCATCATCGTTGCTAACCGCACCATCGATAAGGGCCTGGCCGAAGCCATCGCCGAGATCTTCTCGGAAGTCATCATCGCGCCCGAGTTCGACGCCGATGCGCTCGCCATCTTCGGTAAGAAGAAGAACCTCCGCCTCATGCGCGCTAAAGTTGGGCTCCGCGCCGACACCCTGCGCGAAGTCCGTGCCGTCATCGGCGGCGTGCTCGTCCAGGACCGCGACCAGAAGGCCGTGAACGTGCGCGAATTCAAGGTTGTGACCAAGCGCCAGCCCACGGCCGACGAAATGACCGCCCTACTCTTCGGCTGGCGCGTGGTTCGCCACGTGAAGTCCAACGCGATTGTCTACGCTGGCAAGGAACGCACCCTCAGCGTTGGCGCGGGCCAGATGTCGCGCATCGACTCTTCGCGCATTGCAGTCTGGAAGGCCGGCGAAGCTAAGCTCTCGCTCCACGGCTCGGCCATCGCGTCGGATGCCTTCTTCCCCTTCCCTGACGGCCTCCTCGCGGCTGCCGATGCCGGCGCCACCTGCGCGATTCAGCCGGGTGGTTCCGTCAAGGACGCCGAAGTCATCGCCGCGGCAGACGCCCGTGGCATGGCCATGGTCTTCACGGGAATGCGTCACTTTAAGCACTAAGCGGCTTGAGGCCGCGCCTAGGTTGAAGCGGTTGGCGGTTAGCGGTTAGGAAAAACAAGAGGCCCGTAGGAGATTGATCCCATTGCCGCGGGTAGGGTCATCACTGCTGTGATGACCTAGCGGTGGCCTGCGGACCAATCAGCATGCGGTTCAAAATAGTCGCGACGCGGACACACCCGATGCAACTAGGCGATCACAGCAGTGATCGCCCTACCTGGTTTTGTGGGTCTGCGCACCCCATCCCCTATCCCCAATCCCCATCCCCTAGGTCTTCACTCCCAGCTTCTCGAGCAGGCGGGCGAGGTCGTCGTCGCCTTCGTAGGCAATCGTGATGCTGCCCTTCTTGCCCTTCTGGACGACTTGGACGCGGGCGGAGAGATGCGAAGCGAGGCGCTTCTGGACGTCTTCGACGACAGATTTCTCCGTGCGCTTACGGTCACCCTTCTTAGTGGCGGCCAACTTCTTCACCTCAACTTCGAGGGCACGAACCGAGAGTCCCTTCTCGATGACGAGACGAGCGAGCTGCACGCGATGGGCCTGATTCTCGAGCCCGAGCAGCACCTTGGCATGGCCAGTGGAGAGCTGACCCTTACCGAGGTAGCCCTGAATCTCCCGGTCAAGTGAGAGCAGGCGAACCAGATTAGCGACGCTCGCACGCGGCTTGCCCAGGCGATCCGCAACGGCTTCCTGCGTGAGGTTAAAGTCGCGCATGAGCGAGGCTACGCCCAACGCTTCTTCGACCGGATTGAGGTCGGCCCGCTGTAAGTTCTCGACGAGGGCGAGCACGGCGCTGGCGTTATCGCTAGCCTCCAGCACGCGTGCAGTGATCGTCTTCTGACCCAAGAGTTTGAAAGCACGGAAGCGGCGTTCGCCGGCAATGAGTTCATAGCCGTCCTTCACCTTGCGGACCGTGACGGGCTGCAGGAGGCCTTCCGAACGAATCGATTCGGCCAGTTCCTTGACACCCGCCTCGTCGAACTCGCGGCGCGGCTGACGGGGATTCGGCACGATGGCGCCGAGTGGAATCTCAATGAGTGCCAGGCCGGGAGCGATAGGAGGAGCAGACGGCGCAGGGGTCGCTGCTACGGGCTTGGTAACGCCGCCACCAATGAGTGAGCCGAGTCCTCGGCCGAGGGATTTCTTAGGAGGGGTAGCCATGAAATTAGCGGGCAGGAGCTTCGGGTTGCGGAACGAAGATCTCCACGTCGGCACGAAGTGCGCCTGGGCTCGGGAGTTTATTGGCCTGGAGAATCCATTCGATCTTGGAGCCGAATTGGCGAGCGATCTTAGTTACCGTGTCACCGGACTTCACCTTGTAGGGCGTCCCGGTGCGGGGCATGTCGGTCGGGAGACCGTCTTCCGGTGCGGGGGGCGGGGTCGTGGTAGGCGGCGCAACTCCTGTCGTCGAAGGAGGCGTACCGGTGGGCTTAGCGAGCGGTTGACGACCAGCGAGGGCCGCGTCGACGCGACGACCGAGTTCAGTGAGGGCGGCATTCACGTCAGCGGTCTGCTGCTTTAGGCGACGATCCACTTCGGCCAGGGCTTCCGCCTTAGTGCGGGCGGAGGCTTCGGCGGTCGAGCTATTACCAACCGAGGCGTTACGTTGCTTGTTCAGGGCATCGCGCAAGTCCGCGTTCTCGAGCTTTAGTTTCTCCACTTCGTTACGCAGCTCCGCAAGGTCCTGCTGCATCCCCGCCAGCTGGTTATTTTGGGCAAAGAGCGGGGCGAAGCCCAGAAGAAGGAAAAGGAGACCGAAGCGCATGCCTCCAGCAAAACAAGTCGGGCAACGGAGGCAAGGAGCGAGCATTCGCACCCCTGAAGCTGGCTCTGACCTCTTAAATCAGCCCGAACTAGCCCAAGGGCCAAGGTTTTCCATTCTCGCCCCCGATGCGGGGACGTCCCTAACCTAGGGACGGATGTCCAAAATCCTCGTAGCCCTTTCCGGCGGCGTCGACAGCGCCGTGGCCGCCTTGTTGCTCAAGCAACAGGGCCACGAGGTCCATGCCGCTTACTTCCGGACCTGGATGAACGAGGAAGGCCTCCCCTTCCCTGGCGAATGCCCATGGGAAGACGACGTCCGTAACGCCCAGACCGTCGCCGCCCACCTCGGCCTACCGTTCCGCATCATCGACCTCGTAAAGGACTACCGTGAAACCGTGGTCGAATACTTGGTCGATGGTTACCGCCGAGGGCTGACCCCTAATCCTGATATCATCTGCAACCGCGAGATGAAGTTCGGGGTCTTTCTGCGTCGCGCTTTGGCCGAGGGCTACGACTCCATCGCCACTGGTCACTACGCCCGGCGACGAGCGAACGCTGACGGCTCGTTCGACCTCTTGGAAGGCCTCGACCAAAATAAGGACCAGTCATACTTCCTCGCTCTGTTGCGCCAAGACCAGCTCGCCAAGGCCCTCTTCCCGATCGGCGAACTTACTAAGCCGGAAGTCCGCCGCCTGGCCGTCGAGGCCCAGCTCCCGAACGCCGCGCGCAAGGACAGCCAAGGCATCTGCTTCCTCGGCCAAGTCCCCGTGCAGGACTTCCTCGAACGCCACATCCCCGACGCCCCGGGCCCAATCGTCAACGCCGTCGGCAAGGAAATCGGCCAACACCGTGGCCTCCACCGCTATACCATCGGACAACGCAAGGGCATCGGCCTGCCTTCCAACACCGACCAGAAATATTTCGTCGTGGTAAAAAAGGACTTCGCGACGCAGACCCTGCACGTGGCCTTCGACGTACCCGACGCGAAGTGGCTCTACACCGACTCGGCCCGCGCCGCCAACTTCACTTGGATCAATCAACCGCTCGTGAGCGAACATGACATCCTCGCCCGGGTACGCTACCGAGATAAGGCCGTCCCCGCGCACTTTAAGCCGCTCGCCGACGGTACCGTCGACCTTCACTTCCAAGCGACCCAACGAGGCCTCGCCGCTGGTCAGGTCGTGGCTATCTATCAGGACCGCGTCCTCCTGGGCGGAGGAGTGTTCGTTTAGGGGGATAGGGGTTGGGGGGGGATCGACAGAGTCTGGGTAGGGGCGCGACTACCACGCTCCCCTATACCCCATCACTATCCCCCATCCCCTCCACTTGACCTCCCCGACTTTGTGGGGATGGTAAGCGGATGGCCGAAGGCAATGCAGTCCGTCAGATGTTCTCAGGCATTGCCTCGCGCTATGACCTCGCCAACCGCGTACTCAGCCTCGGCCTCTGCGTCGGCTGGCGTAACCGCTTGATTCAGGCCGTCGTCGCCACCCATCCGCACAACGTGGCTGACCTCGCCACCGGCAGTGGCGACGTCGCCTTCGAGCTCCTCCCTGCCCTCCCCCAGGATTGCAAGGTAACCGGCTACGACTTCTGCGATCCGATGCTCGAAGTCGCCCGTCGCCGCGCAGCTAAATCCCCACACCGTTCGCCGGAGTTTCTGCTGGGCGATTGCATGAACCTACCCATCGCCGACGACGCCTGTGATGTCGTCACCATCGCGTACGGCGTGCGGAACTTCGAAGACCGTGCCCGCGGCCTGCGGGAACTCCATCGTGTGACCAAGCCAGCCGGCTCCGTCTTCATCCTCGAATTCTCCAAACCCGCCGCATGGTTTACGCCCTTCCACTTCGTGCATGTGCGCCTGATCTCGCCAATCCTCGCTGGAATCCTCACGGGTGACTTCGGAGCCTACCGCTACCTCGGCACCAGTATCGCGGGCTTCCCTGATGCTGCTGGCCTGACACTGGAACTGAAAAACGCTGGTTTTTCGGAAGTTAGCCACGAAAGCATGCTGTTCGGCACCGTGGCGCTCCATCGGGCTAAAAAGTAGCCCTTTCCAAAAATTCCTTGCCTTTCGAGTCTGGGATGGTTCTTTCAAGCGTCTCGGAACGGGCTCGTGGTGAAATGGATATCATTTCTGACTACGGATCAGACGTTTGGGGTTCGAATCCCTACGGGCCCACCATTTTGAACAGCGAACCAGAA
>CAITUF010000206.1 GCA_903895475.1 uncultured Opitutia bacterium
CGAGGAGGGCTTTCTCGGTCGCGGCGATCGCCTTGGCAGCGGCGTCCTTGGCTTCGGCGCTAGCCTTATCGGCGTCGGCCTTGGCGGTGGCGACCTGCTTGGCTACGTCGGCCTGGAGTTCGGCCAGGCTCTTGTCGGCACTGGCCTTGGCTTCGGCGAGCGCCTTTTCGGCGACGGCGAGCTTAGCGTTGGCGTCAGCGAGGGCCTTCTCGGCGGCGGCAGCGGCTTCCGCCTTGCTGTCGGCCTTAGCCTGTTCGAGTTGCTTGGAGAGTTCCGCGGCCTTCTTGTCGGCTTCATCCTTGGCGGCAGCGAGGGCCTTGTCGGCGTTGGCATTGGCGCTAGCGAGGACCTTTTCGGCGTTAGCATTAGCATCGGCAATGGCCTTATCGGCGTCGGCCTTGGCGGCGGCGAGGGCCTTGTCGTTGGCGGCTTTCACTTCGTCGCGTTCCTGGGTAGCCTTACCGACGGCGACCTTCTGTTCTTCCAGGGCCTGTTGGATGGAGGCGAGCTGCTTGGCTGCATCGGCCTTAGCGGCGTTGACGCCGTTATTAGCCAACTGGGACAACTCTTCGTTGCGGCTGGTGAGGGCCTTGAGCACGTCTTGTGAATTCTGCTGAGCGGCGGCGAGGGCGGCCTTCTCGGCGGTGAACTGGGCTTCCAGTTCGGTTACGCGTTCGGCGGCGGACTTACCGTTGGAAGCGATGGAGCGGGCGGCGGCGAGTTCGGCTTGGGCCTTGGCGACCTTGGCGTCGGACGCTGCGAAGGCGGCGGCGACTTCGTTCTTGGCGGCAGCGACCTGCTGGGCGAGGTCATTGGCGTTGGCGGTCTCAATCTTAGCTTCGAGGTTAGCGCGGCGCTGTTCGAGTTTGGCGAGGGTGGTCGCGGCTTCAGTGGCGGCGCCGGAATCGCGTTCAGCGAGGGCGGCCCGGAGGTTCGCTTCGGCTTCGGTGATCTTGGCTTCGGAAGCAGCGTCCGTACCCTTTGCGGCGGACGAGCGAGCTTCATCGAGGGCCTTGCTGATGGCGTCGAGCTTGGTCTTGGAAGCAGCTTCGCGCTGGGCGAGGGCGGCCTTCACCTTTTGGGAGGCGTCGATGACGGCGGCGATATCGGACTTGAGGGAGCCCGAAGCTTCGACGGCTTCGCCATTGGCCTTTTTAACGAGGCCTTTGAATTCGGCTTCGTCGCCTTCAGGAATGGAGACTTCGCCGGCGGCGGGCAGCTTGGTCAGCGTGATGTTGACCTTGGAGGGGAAGCCGAAGTCGAGGGAACCCCGGTCGTTGGTGCGGAGCGCCGGCTTTAGGTAGGCTATCTCAGGAGAGAAGCCACCTTTACCCACTGCGAGTTCGTAGTTGGAGTTCCGATCGAGCGTGACGGTCGTCGGCGTGCGGCCGACGGCGATGCCGTTCAGACGGACGGCAGCACTCGTCGGATTGGAAGTGACCGAGATCGTGTCAACGAGCGCTGGGTCAACGGAGGTCGTGCAACCAGTGATACCGGCGCAAAGAACGAGGAGGGATACGGGGAGACGCATGGTGCGGGGATAGGAGCCGATTTCCGTTGAAAAGGGTGTAGGGTTCAACCCCTAAAACGACCCTCGGCCCAAGGTTGACAGGCTCGGTTGGCCGAAAAGACTCCCTAACCCACGGGAAACGCCAGCATAGCTCAGTTGGTAGAGCAGCCGCCTTGTAAGCGGCAGGTCATCGGTTCAAGTCCGATTGCTGGCTCCCTTGGACGATTTAACCTGCGGACCAGTTGGGTCCGCGGCGCAGGGCGTCCGCCGTGCGCACCACGGGTTGGAGGCCGGCCACATCGTGCGCGCGGATCATCGCACACCCTTGGGCAATGCCCCAGGTGACGGTGGTGTGGTGGGCAGCCTCGCGTTTCAGAGGGTTCGCTTCGCCGAGGACCAACCCGAGCGTGGATTTTCGGCTCGTCCCGAGCAGCACGGGGAAACCTAGCGCGGCGAGTTGGGAGAGGTTGCGGACGAGCATCAGGTTTTGGGCGGGCGTCTTGCCGAAACCAAATCCAGGGTCGGTCCACAGTTGCTCTGGACGGATGCCCGCGAGACGGGCGAGGCGCAGTGAGCCCTGTAAATCGCTGATAAATTCAGGCCAAAAGTCTTTATAATTCGCCTCTTTTCGCCGATGCATGAGGATGAGTGGGCAACCGGCCCGAGCGCAAACTTGGGCCATCGGCGATTCGTCTGCCTGCAGGTTGTGCCGGCCTCCCTCGACATCATTGATGAGATCGGCGCCCTCCGCGAGCGCGGCGGCGGCGACGTCTGCTTTATAGGTATCAATCGAGAGTGGTGTCTTCGGTAAGCGTCGGCGGAGGAGACGTAAGGTCGGTAATAGACGCTCGAGCTCGGTGCTTGTCTCGACGGGGTCGCTGCCTGGTCGGGTCGATTCGGCACCCAAGTCGAGGACGTCGGCGCCAGCCGCGATCAAGGCCTCCGCTTGTCGGAGGGCGTCCTCGGGCGTGGCGAACTGCCCGCCGTCAGAAAAAGAGTCGGGCGTCAGGTTAAGGATGCCCATCAAAAGGGTCCGCTCCCGCCAGGAGGGGAGGGGCGTGCCATGTGGACTGCGCCAAGACATGGTCCTAGGGGGTAAGCGGCGGCTGTTTGGGTGCAACCTCCAAGGCTCCCGAGGGGTAGAAGCCGCCCCCGTCCTTTACATTAGGTGGCTTCATAGGCAAAACTGAATCATAAAGCATTACTAATCATTGATTTATATAAAAATCACTTAATCAATGCATACCATCAATCAAGATTATCTCCTTAGTAGTGGGCGGGGCTTGCAAATGACGATTTTTTTACGACTTTCCGTGCAGTTCGCTCTTCACGCTTCACCCATGTTTTCTCGTCTTTTCCAACGGGTCGCCCTTTTCGTCGCCCCTTTCTGCCTCTTCCTCCTGAGCGGTTGCTCTAAGGAGGAGCTCACGGTGCGCCAGTCGACCTTGGACCCCAAGGGTCCGGTCGCCCAGATGCAGTATGATGTTTTCATGGACACGGTCTGGCTCGTCGTCGTCCTCTTCGCCTTGGTTGGTGGCTTGCTCGTGTATGCCGTCATTAAATTCCGCGCTCGTCCGGGCGACGAAAACAAGCCCGCCATCATCGAAGAAGGCCACGGCAACCCGCTTATCGAAATTGGTCTCATCACTGCTTCGATTGGGGCGCTCGTCTTCATCGCTATTCCGACCCTCAGTGCGATTTGGTATACGCACGACGTTCCTGACGAAGCCGTGCCGACCTCGAAGCTCTCAGCTTGGTACCCGCGCGTCGGGGCCGACGGGAAGGAAAATTACCCCAAGGCTGTCGAAGAACAGGTGCTCGAGGTCGACGTGATTGGCAAGCAGTGGTGGTTCCGCTTTGAGTACCCGCAGCTCGGCCTCACCAGCGATGCTAAGCACACCGTCCCGAACGAACTCGTGATTCCTAGGGGGAAGGCCATCCGCATCAACCTTCGCTCCGAGGATGTGATTCACTCTTTCTGGATCCCGAAGATCGCCGGCAAGGTCGACCTCATGCCGGGCCGGAAGAATATTATGTGGATTCAGGCGGACCAAGTCGGCCACTACTACGGTCAGTGCGCTGAATTCTGCGGCGACTCGCACGCCTATATGCTCTTCCGCGTCGAAGTCGTCGAGCCCGCCGCTTTTGATGCGTGGGTGAAGGCCCAGAAGGCCCCGGCTCCTGAGCCGGCGCCGGGCTCCAAGGCCGCTAAGGGCAAGGAAGTTTTCGCCGCCAAGACCTGTGCGATGTGCCACAATGTCGGTGGCCAATTCGGTGCGGGGATGTTTGGTCCAGACCTCACGCACGTCGCCTCACGCAAATCGCTCGCGGGCGCCTGGCTCGACAACCGCGACCCCGTCGCCCAGCTCGCGCTGGAAAAGAAGGAGAAGAATACCGAAGCCTCGGTTCCCGTCGACCCAGCCACGCTCAAGGCTAATCTCATCAAGTGGATCGGTTCGTCCGGCACCTCGCACGGCGCTGACGGTAAGCTGACGAAGGACGTGAAGCCCGGCAATCGCATGCACTACTACGCGATGTTCAATGTCGTTGGCCTCAACGTTTCTAAGCAGCAGTTCACCGCCGAGGAGCTCGACTACCTCGCCGAATACCTCCTCACCCTTAAGTAACCCTTTCTCTTTTCTACGCAGATGTCCCACGATTCGCACCACGCCCCTGTCGCCGACAAGATGGAGCTCGCGCCTGAACGGAGCGACCTCGGCCTGTTCCGCCCCGACCGCACGCGCGGCCTCTTCGACTGGTTGACCACCGTTGACCACAAAAAGCTCGGCATCATGTACGGTGCCTTCGCGATGATTTTCTTCCTCGTCGGCGGCGTCGAGGCCTTGGCCATCCGCACGCAGTTGGCCCGCCCCGACAATGATTTCGTCACGGCGCGCATGTATAATCAGCTGTTCACGATGCACGGCACCACGATGATCTTCCTCGGGGTTATGCCGCTCTCGGCAGCGTTTTTCAACTTCCTCGTGCCGCTGCAAATCGGGGCCCGCGACGTCGCTTTCCCGCGCCTCAATGCCTTCTCGCTCTGGACGTTCGTGGCGGGCGCCATGGTGCTCAACGGTAGCTGGCTCTTTGAGTTCGCCCACCTCGCGGGTTGGTTCGACAACTTCGCTTGGCACAAGGCCTTGGTCTATACCGACTTTGCCCCCGCCAACGGTTGGTTCAGTTACGCCCCGCTCTCGGGCACCTTCGGTCAGGCCAACGCCGCCCTGCAGGCCCCGCGCTTCACTGGTGTCGGCACCGACTTCTGGATCATTGGCATCCAGATTCTGGGCGTCGCCTCGCTGGCAGCGTCCTTTAACTTCATTTGCACCATCGTGAACATGCGTGCCAAGGGCATGACCATGATGCGCCTGCCGGTGTTCACCTGGATGACGCTCGTCACTTCGATTCTCATCATCCTCGCCTTCCCGGCCATCACCGTCGCGCTCATCGAGCTGATGTTCGACCGCCAGTTCGGTGCGAACTTCTTCAACCCCTCGGCGGGCGGCCAGCCCGTCCTGTGGCAGCACCTCTTCTGGATCTTTGGTCACCCGGAAGTGTACATCCTCGTCCTCCCGGCGATGGGTATCGTCTCCGAAATCCTGCCGACCTTCACGGGCAAGGCCCTCTTCGGCTACCCGATTATCGTCTTCTCGGGCGCCGTCATTGGTTTCCTCGGCTTCGCCGTCTGGAGCCACCACATGTTCACCACTGGGCTTGGTCCTATCCCGACCGCTGCGTTCTCACTCCTCACCATGGCCATCGCCGTACCGACGGGCGTGAAGATCTTCAACTGGCTCGGCACGATCTGGGGTGGTCGCATCCGCTTCACTCCGCCGATGGTTCTCTGTCTGGGGTTCATCTGGATGTTCATGTGCGGCGGTTTCTCCGGCGTCATGCACTCCGCCGCTCCGGCCGACGCTCAACAGCAGGATAGCTACTTCGTCATCGCGCACTTCCACTACGTGCTCCTCGGCGGCGTGCTCCTCGGCCTGATGGCTGGCCTCTACTTC
>CAITUF010000207.1 GCA_903895475.1 uncultured Opitutia bacterium
CCCTCGTTCTTGAGAATCTTGATGAAGGCCTCCTGCGGGATATCGACCTTACCAATCTGCTTCATGCGCTTCTTACCTTCCTTCTGCTTATCGAGGAGCTTGCGCTTACGGGAGATGTCACCGCCGTAGCACTTGGCCGTCACGTCCTTGCCAACGGAACCAATGGTCTCGCGGGCGATGACCTTGGAGCCAATGGCGGCCTGGATAGCGATTTTGAAAAGTTGGCGTGGGAGGAGTTCCTTGAGCCTCTCGCAAAGGTTGCGACCGCGGCCTTCGGCCTTGCTGGCGTGCACGATCGAAGAAAAGGCGTCGACCGGCTCCTCGTTGACGCGGATGTCCATCTTCACGAGGTCGGAGGTGACGTATTCGCCCAATTCGTAATCCATCGAACCGTAGCCACGGGTGATGGACTTCATGCGGTCATTGAAATCGACGAGGATTTCGTTGAGCGGGAGGAGGCAGACGAGGACCACGCGGTCACCGTCAATGGTCTCAGTCCGCTCGCAGACGCCGCGCTTCTCTTGGACCAGCGTAAGCATATCGCCAATAGAAGTACCAGGGATGTGGATGTGAGCGCGGATGGTCGGCTCCTCGACGTGCTCGATCGAGGAGGGGTCAGGCATCACGACCGGGTTATCCAGGATGTGCTCCACCCCATCCGTGGTGTAGACCTTATAAACGACGGAAGGGTAGGTCGAAAGGATATCGAGGTCGTACTCGCGGCGCAGACGCTCTTGGACGATCTCCATGTGGAGCAGGCCAAGGAAGCCGCAGCGGAAACCGAAACCCAACGCACTCGAACTCTCGGCTGTGTAAGTCAGCGAAGAGTCGTTGATCGCAAGCTTAGCGAGCGAGACCTTCAGTTTCTCATAATCAGCCGTGTCGAGTGGGTAGATGCCGCTGAACACCATCGGGCGGACTTCTTTGAAGCCGGGTACAGGTTCCTTAGCCGGATCGTTAGCAAGGGTGATCGTGTCACTCACCTTCACGTCGGCAACCTCGCGAATATTGATCACAATGTAACCGACCGTGCCTGGGCCGAGCTCATCTTGCGGCTTCATCTTCGGGGAGAAGATACCGACTTCCTTGATAACGGAGCGGGCGCCATTATACATCAGCTCGATGGTCTGACCGGCCTTGAAGGTACCGGAGAAGACGCGGACGTAACTGATGACGCCCTTGTAGGAATCGAACAAGGAATCGAAGACCAGGGCGCGGTGCTGCGGGTAATCGGACCAGCGGGGCGGCGGGACGCGCTTGATGATGGCGGCAAAGATTTCGTCGATGCCGATGCCAGACTTACCAGAAGCGAGCACGGCATCCTGCGCGGGGATAGTGAGGATATCCTCAACCTGGCGGCGGGCTTCTTCGGGGCGGGCACTGGGAAGGTCGACCTTGTTGATGACCGGGACAATTTCGAGACCCTGATTCATCGCGAGGGTGGCGTTGGCGACCGTCTGGGCCTCCACGCCTTGCGAGGCGTCGATCAGCAGCACCGCGCCTTCACACGCAGCGAGGGAGCGAGAGACTTCGTAGGCGAAGTCGACGTGTCCCGGGGTATCAATGAGGTTAAGAATATACTGCTTACCATCGGGGGCG
>CAITUF010000208.1 GCA_903895475.1 uncultured Opitutia bacterium
AACCACAGACTGGCGCCACCGAAGGCCGCCGCGGTGGCCGGGCCAGCCGCGCCCGGCACAGCCCAGAGGGTGAAGATGGTGCCGAGCACGGCTGCGAACATGGGTCCGAGGCGCAGTTGCCAAGTACGGACCGTTTCCTCGCCCCGACGGGTGACCGCAAGGTTAGCCAAGACTAAGGCAAAAACCGGTAACGCAAAGCCGAGATAAATCGCGTGCTGCGTCACGCCCGTCTCGATGATGCGGACGGATTGCTTAGCGGCCAACAGAGAGAGAATCAGTGCTACGGCGAAGGCACGATAGAGCCAGCCGGAAGCCGGCGCCAACCGCGCACTCAAGAGGAGAAAAAGCGGCGCGAGGAAGAAGACTGAGCGGTATTTGGTAAAGGCGTCGGTCACGACTGCGAAGTCCGGTGCGGCCACGAACAGCAACCCCGCTAAACCAGCGAGGGCGAGGGCGAGAAATCCGAACTGGTTCGCCTGCACGAAGGCATGGCGGTAGGTGCCCCCCTTAGTCTGCCCACAGAGTGCATCCAGCCAGCGCTCGAGGGCGTACCCGACCCATAGTGCCCAGCCGAGGGCGACAGTCTCCCACGGACGGCCAACGAAGGCGCCTGGTTGCACAACTTCACGGGCGAGGAGAACGAAAGCGGCCCCTTCGAGGCACAAGGCAGAAGGCCAAGCCCACCAAGGCAAAGGCGATTGAGCAGTTCGTTCGCTCACGGACGGCCTGGCGCGCGCGCGACGACCGCCTTCATGCGACGCAGGATTTCGCGCAGACGTTCACGCGGGCAACCAAAGTTCAGACGGACATGGCCAGGTCCGCCGAAGTCGGCGCCATTGCTGAAGCCGATGCCACCCTTCTCAAACTCTGCATGCGGGTCCGCAAAGCCGAGCGCGGTGACGTCGAACCACGCCAAGAAACTCGACTGTGGACGCTGGCGAAGAATAACGCCCGGCATCGACTTTAATTCCTGCTCGATAAGGTCGAGGTTGCCACGGAGATACTCGACGCACTCCAGGCGCCAAGGCTCACCGTGGTCGAAGGCCGCCTGCGTGGCAATAAGGCCAAAGACGTTCTGGTCCAGCGAGAGGCCCTGTAAGATTCGGCGGAAACGCGTGCGCAGGTTGGCATCCGGAATGATCGCGAAGCCGCAGGTGAGGCCCGCAATGTTGTAGGTCTTACTCGCGGCCATCAACGTGACCGTGCGCGCGGCGAGGTCTTCGCTCATCGCGGCGAAGATGGTGTGCTGGGCCTGCGGGTCGAGGATGAGGTCGCAGTGGATTTCGTCCGAGCAGACAAGGAGGTCGTGCTTGCGTACCAAGGCAGCCAGGCGGTCGAGTTCGGCCCGATCGAAGACGCGGGCGAGCGGGTTGTAAGGATTACACAGCAGGAGAATCTTGGCGTGCGGTTGGGCGCAGGCCTCTTCGAGCTTAGCCCAATCAAACGTCCAGCGTCCGTCCACAAAGACCATCTCGAGTTTGAGCGAATTGCGTTCGGAGAAAACGGGCGCCGTCAGGAAGGGCGGGTAGACGGGCGCGGTGGTGACGACGGACTCGCCGGGCTGGGTGGCCGCGCGGATGGAGGCGTGGATGCCGGGCACCAAGGAGCACATGAAGGTGATCCACTCGGGGCGGATCTCCCAGCCATGGCGGCGGCGCACATGGTTAACGATGGAGGCGAAGACGGCGTCACGTTGCGCGGGATAACCGTAGACACCGTGGGCGGCGCGCGCCTGCACGGCGGCAACCACTGCGGGGGGCGACACGAAATCCATGTCGGCAATCCAGCAAGGGATGATGTCGCGATCGGCATACTTGTGCCACTTCGTGCTGTCCGTCCCAGAGCGTTCCGGACAGCTGTCAAAATTGAAAGCCATTCTAGGGAGAACCTTGGGTTGAAGTCAGGTGCGAGCAAATGCATTTTCTGCGAATGATACCTACTTGGGTCACCCCCGCCGAAATCCATAGCCACTCATGGACCCGGCGAGTTCGCTTGGGGCGCCCGCCGCAAGGCGGCTTGGTTAAGGGAGGAAGCTGATGGGGATGCTTGATGCCCTCGACCGGGGCCTCCTCGACCTGATCTTCCCCCGCGACTGCGCGGTCACGCAGTTGCCGCTGGACCAAGGGCCTTTCAGGCA
>CAITUF010000209.1 GCA_903895475.1 uncultured Opitutia bacterium
CTACGCCCTAGGTCCATACGACGCTCGGCGGCCGAGATTTCGGCGGCGGAACCGCCCATGAACATACGGCGGAAGATGACCGAGGGCTTCGCTTACGTCGGGATCATGATGCCAGCGGCGGTCCACGAGAGGCTGCGCGAGCCGCGCGAAACATTCACCCCGAGGGTCATCGACTGGAAGCGCGTGAGGTGCCCAATGCGTTCGGCGATGTGCTGGTCGAGGGAGATGGTATTACGGAAGCCTCCACTGCTCGGGTGAGGGGCTGCCGTGAGGAAGCAGTTATCAGCCGGGTGGCCACCATCGACATCTGGGTGCGAGACGCCGCTGAAGACGGTGAAGTCTTGGCGGTGCTCCTGCAGAAGATCGAGGTAAGGTGAGGACTTGTAATCGGCGCCTGCGCCCTTCGGGAAAAAGTTCTCGGGCACGAGGCCAAGGTTATTACAGATACCCAACATGCGGCGGGGCTTACCACCTGGCGTCGCCGAAGCAGGTGCGGGCGCGGCAAAGGCTGGCGTCATGGAGTCCAGCAGCGGCAAGGCCATGAGGATGCCAGTGCCTTGAATGAAGCGGCGGCGGGAAAGCGCACGCTGGAAAGCGACGCGGGGGGCGTTGGCAGGGTTATAGCCCGAGGAGGAACTCATTGGGAGGTGACTTATTTATTAAGGAAGAGGTCGCTGGTGACAAGCCCGCGGACGAGCGTCCGGACGCCGTAGCCATCTGGCTGGGCGGCATCGAGGATGTTCTCGACCTTAGGTCGGTCGGCAAAGCCCACTGGGGCGCCCGTAGCGAAGACCGCGAACTGTCCGACGAGGTTGCGGGCCAGTTGACGCTCGTTCTGCACCAGCAGAGCTTTGAATTCGCGGATATCGGCGAAGAGTCGCTTACCCAATTGGCCATGGGGTTCCACTGGCAAGGCATTGTGGAAAGTGAACTTCTGGCCGTTCTTACCGAAGCCTAGCTCGCGTTCCTTGCCTTCGATTGCGCGGTAGGCCTTTCGGTAGCCACCGACAATATCGAAGCTCTCCAATGCAAAGCCCGGCGGGTCGATCTTGGTATGGCAAGCGGAACAGGACTCCAGCTTACGATGGCTCTCCAACTGCTGGCGAATCGTGGTTGCCCCCCGGATATCCGGCTCCACGGCCGGGACGCTGGCGGGGGGCGGCGGGGGCTTCTGACCGAGGATGCGTTCCATCATCCAAGCACCGCGAACGACAGGCGAGGTGGTCGTGCCGTTAGCCGTGACCTTGAGCACGCTCGCCTGCGTCAACAAACCGCCGCGCACGCTACCAACCGGGAGCGTCACTTTACGGAACTGCGAACCAATGACCGGCGAGAGGTCGTACAGTTTCGCGAGGCGCTCGTTGACGAATACAAAGTCCGACGAAGCGACATTACGGGCTGGCAGGTCGCGCTTCAGCAGCTCAGCAAAGAACAGCCGCGTCTCATCGCCGGCGGACTCGACGAGATTGTCGTCCAGGTAGTAATCCGGATAGAGATTCTCGTCCGGATTAGTCACGCCGACCTTACGCAACTCGAGCCAGTAATCGAGGAACGCTGCGACGAAGCGCTGCGAACGGGCATCATCGAGCAAGCGGTCCGTCTGCTTACGAAGGGTCGCTGGCTCGTGGAGCTGGCCGGACTTCGCCAAGGCCAGGAGCTCGGCATCCGGCGGGGAATTCCAGAGGAAGTACGCAAGGCGCTCCGCCAGGGCATAGTCATCCAGACGACCGGGCTTGTCCTGTAGATAAAGGAAACTAGGCGACGTCAGGACAGCCGTGTAACCCGTCACCATGGCTTCAGCGAAGGAACTGCCCGTCTTGAGGGCATTCTGAATCAGCGGCAAGAAACGCACTTCCTCCTGCGGCGTGACTGGACGGCGGTAGGCCTGCTGGACAAAGCGACGGAGCAGACGCTCGGCATCCTTAGCGGCGTCACGCGGAATCACCTCGACATTGAGCGTCGAGGTCGCCGTCTTTTTTACCGGGAGGTCATCGAAGAGCTGCTGATAGGAAGCGGTCGGAAAGTTATCGACCAACGGGCCTTCCACTTCAATCCAGCGCATCACCAAACCAGGCTGGCCGTCTTGCTCGGCCAACGGATTCTGCCAGCGGGTCGCCCCGGGACGAGAGCGGAAGAAACGGACCGCATCGACTTGAATCGATTCGCCGGCCATCAATTGCACATCCAGGTTCGCGACGGTGACATCGGGATTAAGGTCAATATTACCAATCCGCCGCATCACGCGTGGAGGGGTCAACGCATACACGGTAATAGGCTCCGGCCGGCGGCCCTTGGAGATTTGATCAAGATTCGGAATGAACCATTTCTTGGGCTCACCCGGGCCGACCCAAACAGAGTGCCCACA
>CAITUF010000210.1 GCA_903895475.1 uncultured Opitutia bacterium
CCACCCAGAAGGCGATCCACCATCTCGCGTAGGTAGGGCAGATCCTGGACGCCGCGGCGGAAATCGACGAGCTCGAGGAGCTTGTGCAGAAGATTGCCAAGCAGGTTGCCCTTCAGATTGTCGGGCAGCAGCAGGCTGACGGCTTCATCCGGATCGTCCGGGTCTTCGAAGCCCGAGGCCGTCGAGGAGGAGTCATGCTTACCCTTGGACAGGCCCGAGTAACTCGTGGCGCCATAGGCCATCGGCAGACGTTCAGGGATGGCCTCGAGCGTCGGGTGGAACGGGATGGCCGGCAGCGGCTGGGAAAGCGGGTCGTCAGCCTTGAGCGGGGTACAGACGGCGGTGAAGGCCGCTAGCTCCTTGGGCAGCGTTGCGGCTTTAAGCGAAGGATTCAGGCCGACGTCGACCAGGACCTCCGAGAAGCCACCGGGAGCGCCGTCTCCTTTGCTGCCAGGTTTCGGGTCAGCGAGGCCCATCCAGACGAAGCGATGGCGGGCGCGGGTCAGGGCCACGTAGAGGAGACGGGCGTCTTCCTCACGCTGTTGGACGGAGAGCTCGGCGGACATCGGATCCTTGCTGTCTCCGGTGAAGATCGCCGATGACCCGTTCTCGCGGCGCAGGATCATGCCCTTACGCGGATAGCTAGGCGAATAGCTGAAGGCCTTGGCCAGGATGACCGCGTTGTATTCGAGGCCTTTCGACTTATGGATGGTGCGGACCAAGATACGGGAGTTGGCCAGATCTGGGCGGAGTGATTCGGACTCCGAGGACTCGGCGTTGTCGACCTCGCCGTCATCTTCCGCGCGCAGGCGGGAAGTCAGGTGATCGAAGAGCTGCTCCGGTGTCCAATGCAGCGTGCGCTGACGGGAGATCAGGAGTTCGCCGACATGGGAGAGGTCCATGAGGGCGCGATGACGGAACTGACAACGACCGAGGCCTTCCACGACGGAAAGCAGGCCCTCGCCGGGCGAGCGACGCGTGAGGGCTTCCCAGGCAGGTGCGAAGCCTTGCTTGCGCCAGATCGTCAGGCACTGGCTGAGCCAACGGGCCATGGCGTTATCGGTCGGGTCGTCGAGCTTAGCCGTCTCGCCGAAGAGCGAGGGACGGGAAAGGAGGAGCGCCTTGCGATTACCGGCATGGGAGGGACGCAGGACCGCGCGGAGGAGCAGTTGGACCTGGAAGGCCGACGTGGTCTCAAAGACCGACTGACGGGATTCAAGGGACGCACCCTGCCCTGCGGCCACCAAGGCGCGGTAGATCTTGGCCGCTGCGGAATTGCTGCGGACGAGGATGCCGACCTCGGCCGGCTCGGCGCCGTCGCCGGGCGTACCGACGGAGCCGTCCTTGCGGAGAAGCGCGGCATCCATCTCACGGAGTAGGCGCATCGCCTCACGGGCGACCGCGGCGGGCTCATCGGAGTGGACGACTTCGAACGGCAGACCGGCCAGCTCGGCGATCTTGCCTTCGCCGGAACCGGCAAGGTCATAGGTGATCTCGGAGGTGGCGAAGAAACCGTCGCGGCTGAAAAGCGTATTAAAGGCCGAGACCATCCGCGGGGAGGAACGGTAGTTGTCCGGGAGCGTCAGGATCCGGTCGGCCAGCTTGATCGCCTTGCAATAGGTACGCACGTCCGCCCCGCGGAAACCATAGATGGACTGCTTTGGGTCGCCGACCATCAGCAGGAAGTGCTCGTCCGTGGCGGCCTTCGGACCGAAGAGCGTATCGAAGATCTCCCACTGGGCGGCGTCGGTGTCCTGAGATTCGTCGATTAAGCAGGCCTTGTAGTCCTTCTGCAGGAGACCGCGTAGACGCAGGCCCTTGGTCGAATCGCGCAAGGCCATCTGCAGGCGGCCGATCAGCTGGTCGAACGTGACCATTGGGGCGTCCTCGAGACGACGGGCCACGTAACCGCGGAGATTTTCGATGGCCGGGTCCAGTTCGGCCTCAGGGCACATCACAAGCGCCTTTGTGGCGGCCTCGACGGCATGAAGCTTCACCTCGAGCTCAGGTTGGGTGCGGAACCAGTCCGCCGCGATTTCCGCGGCGAGTTCGGTGCCATCCTGAGGGTCACCAGGAAAAGGCGGGAAGCCACAGTTGACGGCGTGGTCGGAGTAAGCCCGCAGGCAGAAACCGTGGATGGTCGTCACCTGCATCGAGCCGAGGTCATCCAAAGCACGCTGGAGACGGCGACGGCTGCCGGGGATCGACATGATCTTGGCGAGGTCGCCTTTGGGATTGGGGCGTAAGGATTCCTCGAGGATCGCGCGGAGTCGCATGCGCATCTCCAAGGCGGCAGCCTCGGTGAAGGTCACCAACAGGATCTCGCGAATCGGCAAGGGCGACTGCGCGCGGGTGAGCAGACGCAGGACGATGCGGACGAGATTGTAGGTCTTACCCGAGCCGGCACCGGCCTCAATCACCTGGAAGCCAGGGGAGAGGTCGAAGTCTAACAGCTTAAAACGCGGGCGGCTCATGAGGGGTCCCCCTTCTTCGGGCGAGGTTTGGTGGTTTTCTTGGCAGGGGCTTCGCCGGATTCGATGGCAGCGGCCTTGGCGGCGCGGGCAGCGGCCCGCTCAGCCTTGAGTCGGTCCTCTTCATGCTTTTCGCGTTTCGCTTTTTCGAGGGCTTCCATGTGCTCCTTCAGCGTGAGGCGCGCGTACTTGGGGACATCGCGCGTCGTCAGACGACGGACGTCGCTGGGGATCAGTTTCGTGAGGGCCTCGGCCATCGTCGGGAAAGCATACTGCTCCGGGATCAGGATGCGCGCCCGGGCATCGTCGCTGTCGCCGGGGCCGTTTTCGGAAGAGCGCAACGAGTCATCGGAAAGCTTCGCTGGCTTCCCTTGGAAGCGCTGGGCGATGCCCTTATGGAAAGTGACTGGCATCAGCGGAGCCGTCTCGTCCACGACCGCATCCATGAGCTGAGTCAGGTTGGAACGGAACGCGTCGAGGGCTTCGGGTGGCAGCTCGAGGTAGTTGATCTTGACGTCGACTTCCAGAGCCTCGGCATCCGAAGACGCCTTGATGACATCGTCCGCGGAAGGCGGAAGCACTCCCGTGACGAAGAGGCGGTTGAGCGGGCGACCGACCTGAGCCGAGATCGCCGGCAGGCACATCAACCATCGGTAAGGATGCTTGCCCTCGCTGAAGTAGCCTAGGCAGGCGACGCCGACGGTGTTCCCGTGGACGAAGAGCCGGAAGTCGTCGGTCTTGAACGGTACGAGCTCCGCGGTCGCCAATTCCTCGTCCGTCAGCGACTTGGTGGAGTCGGGAGAAAGGTGTTGGCGCAGCAAGGCGAGCATGAGGCGCTCCGCTTCATTCTCGGTCTCGACCAAGATGTCGAGGAGCGTCTGCCCTTCTGGCGAAGGCGGGAAGAAACCGGTCAGGGCAGCGACCTCCCATTGGGGCACGATCTCATGACTGACGCAGCGCTCGACCCACTTCTCGGCCTGCTGACGGGCTTCGGAGTCAGGCTGAAGCGGTTCAGCGGTCGCAATGACCTTCTTCTCCCAAGGGATATGCACGCCCAGCTGACGAAGGGCGTGACGCGGCGGGGATTCCCAGAAGCGCAGCCACTCGGCGAAGCTGAAGTCCGCGGCGGCTTTAGGAAGAGCCGGCACCAGGACCTTGTTGATCGGCGAGGTGATGGCCGCGGCGACCTGCACCGCGGAAAGATCGCGGACGGACGGATCGGGCGAACCGCCATGCGGCAGAGGGCGGTGATGGGAAAGCAGACCGTGCGTGCGGACCGCGAAACCACCTTCGACGGAATCCTGGGCGGCGGCGCGGAGGATCTCGACCGGCAGAGCGGCGCTAGCCGGCTTACCCTCTGAGCCCACGTAGCCATCGAAAGTGATGAGCAGGCGATCCTGGGCGGCCAACACGGCGAGCAGGAAAGCGTGCATGGACGTGTCTTCGCGGGCATCGATCCGCAAGCGCGTGAGCGTGGCTTCCTCCCCTTCCCCCGTGACGACGATTTCCGGACCAGCCTTCGGCGGACGCTGGGGGAAAGCCCCGTCGTTCATGCCCATCAGGATGACCATGCGGGCTGGATGGATCGAGGCGGCACGCAGAGGAGCGAGCGTGATCTTGCCCGTCATGAACTGGCCGACGCCGGCTTCGAAGTCGCAGTACTCCTCGGCCAGCTGCGAGAAGAGGCGGAGAGAGATCGGGGTCTCACCGAACTGGGCCACACGTATGCGCATGCGGGCCAGGGCGCCGCTGAGCTCGGCAAACTCTTCGAGGTGCTCACGGGAACGTGGGCGGAGTGATTGGGTGACCGTAGTGAAGGCTTCAAGCCAGGCCTCTAGGCTACTTTCCGCCTGAGCGAAGTCGGCCCAGTTGCGAATGGCACCGATGACGCGAAGGGATTCGGCGGCAAGACCGAGGGCCTGCTGGCCGTCGACGCCGACCAGAGGCAAGGAGCCGGCGATCACGCGAGGCACGCCGCCGAAAGCCGTACCGAGGGAGAGACGGTTCAGAAACTCGTCGAGCGTGCCAATCTCGTCTGGATGAGCCAAAGGTGCCGTGGACTCTTCCTCGTCGGCATAACCCGACATCAATACCAGTTCGCGATGCGCGGCGTCGATGCCCCACTGGAAAGGTGCTTGGCGGAACCACTCCTCGACGTCTTCCAGCTCGGAGTCCGTCCAGCCCGTGTGGTCGCGGACGACGTCGAGGCCCAGGATGCCGAGCACCTCGAGAGAGGTGACGCGGCCCGTCGGCAGCTCAAGCAGAGCCTTGACCAGATTGCCGATGGGAGATTTGCGGATCCCTTGGAGGCCGGCGGTACCGAACTCAAAGGAAGGTTCACGAGCGCCCAGCACGCCGGCGAGCAAGGGAGCGTGGACTTCAGGGGAAGGAGAAAGAATCAGGATATCGCCCTGGCGGAGGCCCGACATCGCCGGATCGGCGAATGCGGCGAGGATCTGATCGCGGACCACCTCGGCTTCGCGCCAGGCACCATGGCAGCGGTGGAGAGAGAACGAGGCGTCCGGGGCGCGGAGGGGAATCGTCGGGGCGTCGAAGGCGTCGACCCCGGCATGGATACGCCCCAGCAAGAAGTCGAAAGGGGCGCGACGACGCGGCGGCAGGAATTCCTCCACGTCGGGCTCGACGAGGACGATGACCTTATCCTGTTGGAGCGTGTAATACTTGCCGCAGGAACGGAGGAGGCGGAAAGAGGCGCTACGCTCGGACTTGTGTTCGGCATCATCGCCTTCCCCGGCTTCGTAGGCTTTTAGGTCGCCGAGGAAACCTTCGGTCGGCTGCAGGATGAAGAGGTTGACCTCGAGCACCTCTCGCAAGGCGTCGAGGATCTGGAGGTGGGAGCGAGGAATATCGCCGGCGGAGAAGAGGCAGAGCCGTCCAGGCAAGCGGGCGGCAATCTTCGCGCGGTTCGCCGGCTGTCGAAGGGCACGCAAGACATCCGCCTCATGGATTGCGGAGGTCAGCGGGATGGAACGGGCTTGGGAGAACTCCGTGCGCAGGTCGCGGATGGCCGAGCGCCAGAGTTGGGACCAGCGATCCGAGGCAGCGCTTTCGGCACGCTCAATCCAGTCGGCGTCATTGCGGAGCAGTTCGCGATAATGACGCGTCAGGCGGACGCAGAGATCCCAAAGCACCGTACCACCGTCCTGCTCCGGCACGCCGACGTAGTCCTTCCATGGACCGGCATCCGCGGACAGCAGCGCATAGAACTTGGAAGTCAGGCCCTGCAGAGGGTCGGTCGGGAATTCCTTCAGGCCCTCGTCGCGCAGGATCGAGCAGAGCCAAGGCGTCAGGCGCCAGGTGCTGAGCAGGTCGGCGTTCATCTGCACGCCCAGGCCGCCGTCGCGGATCAGACCATGAGTGAGCCAGTTGCTCGGGCCCTTGCCATCGATCACGATGATATCCTTATGGAAAGGCTTGCCGTGCGGACGTGCGAGGACCTCGGCCAGGCGTTGAGCCAGCGCCGGCATGTCGAGGCTCTGATAAAGGTACAATCCGGACATCGGGTAAGTCAGTGAGATACCACGCGGGGGACGTTTGGCAACCTAGCCGAGCGAGAAAGGGATAATATTCCGGCACAACAAAGCTTCGGGTGGCAGGTGGCGGCCCCAGGCAACGGGTGGTCGGAAGAAACAGAGTAGTTGACAGGTTGATTGGTGGGCTAGTTGGCAAGAAAAGCCAAAACACAAAGGGAGACTGGAATCAGGATGATGAGCCAGGGGACATGATGGCGCCACCATGCGGCGACCATCTGCTTCGCAGCTGTTCACCATGCCAGCAGATCCCCGCACGACCTATGGTCGTGTCGGTGTGTGTTGTTTTCTATTACGATTTTGCTCGACAGAATGAGGGTCTTCTGATGTACTGTCTTCCTCTGAGATAACCAATGCCGAGCACATGCCGTCGGGGCACCTAATCGAACCGACGGCCGCTTAAGCGACTCAGAAAGCGTGGTAAAACCAC
>CAITUF010000211.1 GCA_903895475.1 uncultured Opitutia bacterium
GAGTCAACGCGGATTTAACGATTTCGCCCCCAGAGTCGGGGGCGTCGTCAAATTTGTCCTGCTGGTGGAAGGGGTGGGAGTCGAACCCACGAACAGCGAAGCTGAACGGATGTCCAGTCAGCGACCTTTAGCCACTTGGATACCCTTCCGGCCAGCAGGATGGGCTTTTTGGCAGTCCGAGGCTCCCGTGACAAGCGCTTTCCCTCGCTTTTAGTGGTTCGGGTCTGGAAATGCCGAAAGGCCTTCACTCCCCGCCAATTTTGGCTCATTCAGGGAGGATGGAGTCGTCCCCTATCATCGTCTTGATTGATGGAGACTGTGCTTTGTGTAATCGGTCGGCCCAATGGTTCTCAGCCCGCGATACCCGTGGGGCCATGGTTTTCGCGACGAACGCAGGGGAGACAGCCCGCATCCTCGGCGAGCCCCCGGGGGGCGATCAGGGGACGGTGGTGGCTTGGGTCGGCTCGCACCGGCTGGTTCGGTCGGCCGCCGTTTTATCCATGCTGCGGTGCTTGGGGGGCGGTTGGGGTCTCTTGGCTTGGTCACTCGCCTGGGTGCCCACCTTTTTGGCCGACGCCGTTTATAACTTTATCGCCCAGCGTCGGCATTGGTTCGGTCGCCCCCCGGCTTGTACGCTCTTGAGCCCCACTCACCTCGCTGATTAATCTGCGCGCATGAAGACCCTCCTCGCCTCTGCCGCGGCCCTGATGCTGGCGGGCTGTGGTGCCTTCAAGACTTACGTGCAGAATGATGCCCAAGCGCAGATGGAGCGGGATAGCGCCGAGCGTCAGGCTCGCCTGAAGGCGGAGGGTAAACTGAATGCCAAGGAGCTGGAAGTCGTGGCCGCTCGTATGGGGTGGGTGCAGGCGGATGCGCGTGGCCTCCCGGCGGCCCTATCCATTGAGGAAATGGAGCGCCGTGCCAAGGCGGCCAAAGATAAGCAGCCTTAGTCCCGCAGGCTTGCAACCCACCTCGTCCGTCCCACGCTGGCCTCGCCCCGATGTTCCTCTACGTCCTCAAGCGGCTGGCTGAAATGATCCCCGTCCTCTTGGTCGTGGTCGTCACCACCTTCTTTTTAGCACATGCGGTGCCAGGTGGTCCGTTCGATAAGGAACGCCCGATGCCAGCAGAAGTGAAGAAGCAGGTCGAAGCCTACTACGGACTCGACCAGCCGCTCCACGTGCAGCTGGGTAACTATATCGGCAATCTCTCCCAGGGCTCGTTGGGCCCTTCGATGAAGTACCCCGGCTGGACGGTGAACCAGATTATCGGCGAGCGCATCCCGGTCTCGGTCGTCTTGGGGTCGCTTTCGTTGCTCATCGCGATCCTCGTGGGCATCCCCATCGGGGTGATTGCGGCGTCCCGTCCGAATACCTGGATGGACCGCGTGCCCATGGGGTTTGCGTTGATTGGTATCTGTATGCCGTCCTTTGTTTTCGGACCTTTGCTCGCTTTGGTTTTCTCGCTCCAGCTCGGCTGGTTTCCGCCGTGCGGTTGGGGTTCGGTGTCCCACCTCGTGCTGCCTTCGTTGGCTTTAGGCCTCATCACCGCTGCGCCCTTGGCGCGCTTGACGCGCGGTGAACTCATGGAAGTCTATACCTTGGATTACGTGCGCACCGCGCGCGCCAAGGGCGTGTCGCCGATGCGAGTGCGTTTCGTGCATGCGCTGCGGAACGGCATTTTGCCCGTCGTCACTTACCTCGGGCCCGCTGCCGCCGCCTTGGTCTCCGGCTCCTTTGTCGTCGAATCCCTCTTCGACGTTCCCGGTGTCGGCCGACTCTTTGTCACCGCCATCATCAACCGTGACGTTCCCGTCATCCTTGGGACGACGTTACTCTACGCGGTCGCTTTACTCTGCCTTAACCTGGTGGCCGACCTTGCGAAGGCCGCCCTCGACCCGCGCACCGCGCGCGACCGCCAATGAGCACCACCGTGACCAACGCCTCCGCTCCGACTGAAACCGGCTGGCAACGCTTTCAGCGCGATCGCACTCCAGTGATCGCGCTGTGGTTCTTGGTCGGCATCGCCGCCCTCTGCTTTAGTTCACCGCTCCTGACGGCCCTGCACCTGCTACCCGACTACAAGGCGCAAGACCTCGCGCTCGGCCCGGTGGCCCCATGTGCCGCGCATTGGTTGGGGACAGACCTCTTGGGGCGCGACCTACTCGCCCGTCTGCTGCAAGGCGGGATGATTTCCATCTCCGTCGGCTTGATTGCCACGACCGTCGCGCTGTTTGTCGGGGTGATCTACGGTGTGGTTGCCGCGGAAATCGGCGGACGGTTCGAGGACCTCGCCATGCGGGTGGTCGATATCGTGAGCACCCTCCCGCTGACGCTCATCGTCATTCTCTGCACCGTGATCTTTGGGCAGAATATCTGGATGATCTTCTTGGCGGTGGGTGGCGTGTCTTGGCTGACGATGGCCCGCATCGTTTGCACCAAGACCCGTTCGCTGAAGAACCGCCAATTTGTTGAGGCGGCAGTTTCCTTGGGCCAATCGCGCCCGGGTATCGTCCTGCGCCATTATCTGCCGAACCTCTCCGGAACCATCGCGGTCTATGCGACCCTTACCGTTCCAGGCGTGATGCTGCTCGAGGCCTTCGTCAGCTTCCTGGGCCTCGGCGTGAAGTCGCCCATGACTTCCTGGGGGATGCTGATCAAAGAAGGCTCCGACGTCATGGAGCAGTGCCCTTGGCTACTGTTCATCCCCTCCGTCGTCTTTGCGGGAACCTTACTCTCGCTCAGTTACCTTGGGGACGGCTTGCGCGATGCTTTTGACCCGCGTACGGCCAAGAAATAAGATGCCGTTGCGTCGTTACATCGTGCTCAAGGCCGACGGCACCGAGGGTGACGAATTTGAGGTCGATCTGCCGACGGCAGCACCTGATTTCACTCAGCACCCGGTCACCAAGGAGGCCTGCCGCCGCCTCCTCGCTTCGCCGAGCTTGACGATTCGTTATGGTGAGGGAGCGATGAAGCAGGCCGTTTCCGATAAGCGCTTAGCGCAGGCGGGCTTTCAGAAGCTGGAGAAGAACGGCGAAGGCGGTTGGACGAAGGTCAACTGAGTGGCTCGCTGACCACACCAAACGAAACACCCTGCTGGTGGGCAGGGTGTGACGTCGTCAGGGTGGGCGTTTCCGCCGTGTAGAGGGGACTTAGGCCTTCGGAGCAGCGGCAGCGGCACCACGGGCACGCTTCACGAGCGATTTCGCGGTATCGGATGGCTGGGCGCCGAGCTTGACCCAATGGTCAACACGCTCGACGTTGATGACGAGAGGGATGGCCTTACCGCGGGCGCCAGGGTTATAGTGGCCGAGGACTTCGACGAAGCGACCGTCACGGCGGACGCTCTGTTCGGCAACGACGAGGCGATAGGTCGGCTCGTTCTTGGTACCGAAACGTTGGAGGCGGATGCGAAGCATTGTAGTTAGGAAGAGGGAGGGAGTTGCCGGACGCTTGGGCTAGCCAAACGAGGGATGTGGAAAGACGCAGGCGGGAAGGGGGGAGTCAAGCCTGCAGGCGGCGTTTTCCGAAAAAACTTATAGCCCCCCGTGGGAACCTGAAACGACTCTATGCAGGGTAAGTAACTTATTAACAGCAGGTTGATTTGCCTGATTACAGTCGTTTAAGATACTAGGCCTTTATCTTTAGGTATAAAAAAGCCCCGGAAGCGGGGCTTTTGGTCGGCGCAGGGAGCGCTTACTTGACCTCGGCTGCAGCCGACGGGTCGTAGCGCTTTTCCTTAACCTTGGTAGCGGACTTACCGTGGCGATCGCGGAGGTAGAAGAGGCGGGCCTTCATGACCTGGGACACGCGCTCGACTTCGATCTTTTCGATGTTCGGGGAGTGGACCGGGAAGGTGCGCTCAACGCCTTCGCCAAAGGAGATGCGGCGAACGGTGAAGGTTTCTTGGACGTTGCCGCCCTTGCGGGAGATCACGATGCCGGAGAACAGCTGGGTGCGCTCTTTGTCGCCTTCGCGGACCTTGGTGGAGACGCGGACGCCATCACCGACCTTGAAAGTGTCGTGACCGCGGCCGGGCTTCAGCTGCGATTGGGTGGCGTATTGGAGGAGGGGATGGTTGCTCATGGCTGGTGTTCTTGGTCTTCCAGTAGGTCGGGCCTGCGGTGCTTTGTCTTCTCGATTTGCTTTACCCGGCGCCACTTTTCGATTTCGGCGTGGTGTCCTCCTAGGAGGACCGGGGGCACCTCGAGACCATCATAAACAGCGGGTCTGGTGTACTGCGGAAAGGCGAGCAACTTGCCGTTGTAGCTATCCCCAGTCAAGGAGTTTTCCTCGCCGAGGACCCCAGGGATTTGCCGGCCGATGCAATCCACTAGGACGCAGGCCGGGAGGGTGCCGTTGGTCAAAACGTAGTCACCGATCGAGATTTCGCGGGTAACCTTGCGGTCCCGGAAGCGCTGGTCGATCCCTTCATAATGGCCAGAAATGAGGATTAAATGGCTTTTTTGGGCTAATTCCCGGGCCAAGGGGTTGGTCAGCTGCTCCCCATCGGGGCAAAGATAAATCACCTCGCAATCGGGGGTGGCTAAGGCGTCCACGGCATCAAAAAGGGGCTGGCAGGTCATCAGCATGCCAGGACCACCTCCATAAGGGATATCGTCGACCTTCCGGTGCTTATCCTTCGAGTACTGCCGCAGGTCGTGGGCCTTGAACCCGAGGGTGCCCTTTTCAATGGCACGGCCGATGACGGATTCCTGGAGGAAGCCGTCGGCCATGGCCGGGAAGAGGGTAAGTAGGTCGATGCGGATGGCCACGGCGATGTCAGGCCATCCAACGGGAGAAAGCCACCCGAGGGCAAGCCTCGGTAAGGGGCCTCACTTCTTCTTACGCAGATTCATCCGGGTCTCCGACTCGGCCGGCACTGGCTTGCCGACTTCGTCGACGGGGGAAGTGAAGAGGTAGCGCCAGATGTCTTCCTGCACCGGCACGCCCTTGGCATCCTTGGGCGGGTTCTTGCCGACTTGGACGAAGCTATGGCCTTTGTTGGCATCGCCTTTGACGTCGTACTTGGTGATCAGGCGGCGCGAGTTGCCGTAAGGGTACTTCGCTTCGTCGGTATTCACGATGGGGCCGAACTTATTTAGACCCATGAGTAACCAGGAGCGGGGGTAATGGTCGCCGCTCCAGCCGCTGTCGAGCACGTGGCTGTAGCCAAAGAAACGGTTGGATGGCGTCGCCGAAGGCAGTGCTTGCCAGTCGTCGAGTTGGTCGCGCGGGCCGCAGAACATCACGATGCGCGCACACTTCTGCGCGATGCCGAAACGGGCCGAAGAGGTCGCGCCGTGCGAGGCGCCCGAGACGATTACTTTTTCCCAATCGAGGGCTTTACCATCTTTCGTGAGGAAGAATTCCCAGCGGCCTGGCGAGTTGGCCTTGGCGAGCGCCTTCACGAGTTGGTAAGCGCGTTCCTGCATGCTGTCGGGTACAGGAATGTCGATGGCCTTGGACGCATCTCGGCCCGTGGTGGCTTCGAGCCGGATGTTGCCGAGGTGCTGCGAGTCGTCGAGCGGCTCAGTGTTGAGTTTGGCGAACCACTCACGCGCATAGGCGACTTGGATGTAGTGCAAGCCGTAGCTATTGACCTTTTCCGCGAGTGGCTGGCTGTGGCCCATGAGCCAAATCACGAGTTGGCCCCGCGGCGCGACCCGGGTATCGACGCTGGCTCGTTGGGTGTCGGCGGGCTTGCCGGCCGCCTCGAGGACAAACCCGACTTCTGGATGCGACTTGCAGCGCGGGTCGATTTCACTGGCGCGAAGCGTCAGGCTGTAGGCTTGGGGCTTCGGGTCCGCAAACTTCAGCGCGGACTCGGTCGAGGCCGCGAAACCCGTGAGGGCCAAGAGGAGGGGCAGGAGGGACTTCATGGGGATAGGACACCGAAGTCCTTTTCGGCGTTCCCTGCAAACCTTCTAGGATAGTCGTCGTCGCAGCGAGGAACCCGCCGACGCTGGCTTTTAGCGGCGGCGGGACTTCTTGCCTTTCATGGCATCGATCTTGGCTTTGACCTTGAGGGCAACAATGGCGAGCGAGATGGCGGCGAAGCCTGCGAAGAGGATGTTGCTGAGTTGGAAGCCACCGAAGCCATCGTCGGCTACGCCGTCGGTCGCGCCCAAGACGGGGTGGGGGTCCGGGACTGCCTTGGGGACTTCCTTGGGCGCTAGGACGTTTACCACGGGCTCACTGGTCTTGAGTAAGGAGTAGTAGGCGCCTTCGAACTTCGCTGCGCCGCTGAACGTGCCGTTGACGCTGAACTTTTGGCCTAAGGTGTGTCCGCTGCCCTGGATGACGACCGGCGTAGGCACTGGCGCGTCGAGGACCATCACCAATTCTAAGCCGTCGAGTTCCGTGTGAATGAGTTGCACTAAGATGGGCCGTCCGCCAGTGGTCTCCGTTTGGCGGGCCTTGATTTGCGAGCGCAAGGCGTCGAACTCCGCTTGGTCCTCCCGACTCATGGCGCCATTCGCTGGCGCTGGTAGCGGGGCGGCGGTGGGCGGCACCGTGTCCTCCCGTGACTTTTGCCGAAGTTGTTCGAGCTCAGCCAAGTCAGCTGGCGAGATCGGCGCCGGCGTCGGTTTCTCCGCTGCCCCCAGGGCGAGGCAGAGGCCAAGGAGGAGTGGGGTTGCCCAGCGCATTCTTTAATCGTAAACAGACCTCGGGGCGGAGGGCAAGGATGGGCGTGCCCGCTTTGCGACTTGGAAGTCGGACCGCGCCCTCCCTAATAAGGCGAGCCCATGAAGCCGCCGCTCCCGCCTGTCCTCGAGGTCGCTCGCCTGCGCATCGCCCGCGAAGGTAAGGTCATCCTCAAGGGCATTGATTGGACCGTGCGCGCGGGCGAGCACTGGGTGCTCCTCGGCCCGAATGGTTCCGGGAAGTCTTCGCTCTTGGCGGCATTGACGGGCTATTTCGCGCCGACGTCCGGACGGGTCACCGTCCTCGGGGAAACGTTCGGTCGCAGCGACTGGCGCGAACTGCGCCGGCGCATCGGCTTGGCTGGCCCCTCGGTCGCTGCGATGGTGCAGCCAGCCGAACCCGCCTTGCACGTCGTCGCTGGGGGTGTCGATGGGGTCATTAATCTTTGGCGTCGGCCGCCCGCCGCCGTCTTGGCGCGCGCCCGTACGATGTTGCGGCGGCTGAAGGTCGGTGCGCTGGCTTCCCGTCCCTACGGGCATCTCTCCCAAGGCGAGCGTCAGCGCGTACTCATTGCGCGGGCGTTGATCGGTCAGCCAGCCTTACTGATATTAGACGAGCCTTGTGCGGGCCTCGACCCGGCGGCGCGGGCAGATTTTCTGGCGTTGCTACAGCGGCTGCCGACGGTGGCCAAGCGTACGTCCGTCGTGCTCGTCACCCACCACGTCGAGGAAATCGTCCCGGTCTTTACGCACGCGTTACTCTTGCGGAAGGGTGCCAAGCTGGCCGCCGGCCCCGTCGCCGAAGTCCTGCGTCGTCCGCAGCTGGCTGAGTTGTTCGGGCGGCCGGTGGTGCTGTCCAAAACGCGGGCTGGCTGGAGCCTCCGGACGCCTTAAAGGCCGCCTGCAAACGGGTTTCGGCTTTGCCTTCCGCCCGTTTCTTTCTACCTGTCCCTATCCGATGCCTTCGCCTTTCGAAAACCTGCTCCCTCGCTACGACGCCGTCGTCATTGGCGCCGGTCTGGGTGGGATGACGGCCGCGAACAACCTCGCCAAGTTCGGTCGGAAGGTGCTGCTGCTCGAGCACCATTACCAGCTCGGCGGGTTGGCGACTTTCTTTAAGCGCGCCGGCGGCCATGTCTTCGATATCTCCCTGCATGGCTTTCCGCATGGGATGATCAAATCGACCCGGCGCTACTGGACCAAGGAGATCTCCGACCGGATTCATCAGCTCAGCGACGTCCGTTTTATTAACCCGGATTTCGATGTCCGTACGACCTTCGACCGCGCGGACTTCACACGGATTATGATCGAGCAGTTCCGCGTCCCGGCCGAGACCGTGGAGGCGTTCTTCGCCCACCTTCGGGAGATGAACTACTACGACAATGACCCGCGCACGACGCGCGAGCTCTTTGAACAGTTCTTTCCCGGTCGCCCCGATATCCAACGTCTCCTGCTCGAGCCGATTGCCTACGCCAATGGCTCGACCCTCGATGACCCAGCCATCACGTTTGGTATCGTCTTCTCAAACTTCATGTCGAAGGGCGTGTTCATCTTCCAGGGTGGCACGGATACGATGATCAACCTGATGACGGTGGAGATGAAGGCCAATGGGGTCGACATCCGCCGCAACGTGCTCGTCGAGAAGGTCCTCGTCGAGAAAGACGCCGCCGGTCGGCGCCGGGTGGTGGGCGTGAAGCTCCGCGGCACGCGGTTGGGCGAAGAGGCCGAAGTGGCCTGTGCCACGGTCGTCTCCAATGCGAATATTAAGGACACCGTCCTGAAGCTGACGGACGCCACGGCCTTCGATGACTCCTTCCTCGAGCAGGCCCGCCAGGTGCGCGTCAATACGTCCTCCTGCCAAGTCTACATGGGCGTGCGGACGGGCGAGAGTATCCCGCACATCGGTGACCTCGTCTTCACCTCCGAGGCGAAGCCGTTCTCCAGTCGCGAGCTCATCGACTTCCATACGACCTCGCGGACCTATTCGGTCTACTATCCGGATACCCGTCCCCACACCAAGATCCCCCGTTACGCGATCGTCACTTCGGTCAATCAGCAGTACGAGGATTGGGCGAACCTCTCCGAGGCTGACTACCAGACGCACAAGGCGCGCGTCATTGAGGAATCCTTCCGCGGGTTGGAGAAGTTCATCCCTGATATCCGCTCTAAGGTCGACCACGCTGAGGCGGCCACTCCGCGCACGGTCAACCGCTACGTTCGACACGTGGCGGGCACTTCCTTCGGCACGAAGTTCGAAGGGCTTAAGGTATCGATGGGCTTACCCGAACAAGTGGGCGGGCTTTACCACGCCGGTAGCGTCGGCATCATCATGTCGGGTTGGTTAGGCACGATTAATTATGGCGTGATTGTTTCGGCCAAGGCCGATGCCTACCTGCGGGAGCCCAACGCCGACCCGCTCGGCGAGGCCGCGGCGAGCGCGGGCGTCTGACGTCACCACGGCTTGACGAATGGATTAGAATACTAATTCTAACGCCATGTCTAAAGACGCAAAGTCCGAAGGGATTGCCCAGAAATTCGAGCACGGTTTGGAGTACTTTATTTTCGCCAGCCGCTGGGTACAGGCCCCGATTTACGTCGCCCTCATCTTTGCCGCCATCGCCTATGCGTGGAAGAGCGTCCAAGAATTAATCCACCTGCTCGCCGGGTTCGCGACCGCGACGGAGAGTTCCATCATGTTGGGCATCCTTTCCCTGGTCGATATTTCCATGGTGGCTAATCTCGTGAACATGGTTGTCGTCGGTGGCTACGTGACGTTCGTCAGTCGGATTGACTTCGGCGAAAACGGCGACCGCCCAGACTGGCTCGACCACATCAACGCGAATACGCTGAAGGTGAAACTCGCCGGCAGCTTGGCGAGCATCTCGGCGATTCACCTTTTAAAGAGCTTTATCGACATAACCTCGGGGGCCGCCGCCGGCGAGCCGATGACTGCCGCCGACGAGAAGGTCATCCTTTGGCAGACCATCATCCACGGGGTCTTCCTCCTTTCGATGATCCTCTTCGCTTGGGGCGAGCGGATGCAGCGGCACGGCGACCACTGAGCCTTTGGCGCGGCGGGACCTCCTCGCCATCGCAGGCGCTCACGCTGCCACCTTCCGTTCGCAGTAGGTGCCTGAAGCCGTCGACAATCGGCCCCTTGTCCGGCGGCCAGAGTTTGGCCAGCGGGCCGCCGGCGGTTTTTAAAATAGTATAACCCCTCGCTTGACGGGTAAAAAGAAGGGCTCCCCGGTCGGGGAGCCCTCGGGGGCCGCCGGCTGACCAGGTCAGTGGGCCTTGTCCGCCACCGGGATGCGCATGCCGTAGAAGCTCCGGTAGACGAAGAAGAGGGCGACCAAGAAAATCGCGCTCCCGAGGAGCAGCTTCGGTCCGGCCGGCATCTTCACAGCGATCTCGACGGCGAGAAGGCCGAAGAGCGTCGTGAACTTGATGACTGGGTTGAGGGAGACCGAAGACGTGTCCTTGAATGGATCGCCGACCGTATCGCCAACGACCGTAGCGGCGTGGAGGGGGGTACCCTTGGCCTTGAGGTCCACCTCGACAATCTTCTTGGCGTTGTCCCAAGCGCCACCGGCGTTGGCCATGAAGATGGCTTGGAAGAGGCCGAAAAAGGCCATGCCCACCAGGTAGCCAATGAAGAAGAACGGGTCAAAGAGCGCGAGGGACAGCGAGAAGCAGAAGATGACGATGAAGATGTTCGTCATGCCCATCTGCGCGTACTGCGTGCAGATGCGGACCACTTCCTTGGAGGACTCCGTCGTCGCCGTCGTCGCGTCGAGCTTCATGTTCTCCTTAATGTAGACCACCGCACGGTAGGCGCCGGTAACGACGGCCTGCATGGAGGCGCCGGTGAACCAGTAAATCAC
>CAITUF010000212.1 GCA_903895475.1 uncultured Opitutia bacterium
CAACGGTCGCGGGCGGGATATTCTCGAACTCTAGGGTGATGCGTCCGCAGCCCTGGGCGAAACGCGTCAACGCCTCGGTATCGCTCCACTCCGCTGCAATGTGCTCATCGGCGATGGCTGCCGCACAGGCCTGAGCGGAGGGATCGAAGGTCTTGACCTTGTAGCCGAGGCGACGTGCCGCGATGGCCGACATCCGGCCGAGCTGACCACCCCCAAGGATCCCAATCGTACCACCAGGCAACAAAGGACGTTCCATGGCTCAGCGCTGCTTCCGGCCCTTCTGGCCAGGGATGGGATTATCCAGCACCGCCTTAGTTTGCTTGGCGCGGAATTGATCGAGTCGGGTCGCCAGGGTGGCGTCGTTCAAGGCTAGGATGGCGGCAGCACCGAGGGCGGCGTTGATGGCACCCGCGCGACCGATGGCGAAGGTGTGCACGGGAATACCCGCTGGCATCTGGACAATCGAGAGAAGCGAGTCGATGCCGTCGAGGGCCTTCGACTGGACGGGGACGCCCATGACGGGCAAGACGGTCATGGCGGCAGCCATGCCCGGGAGGTGGGCGGCGCCGCCAGCGCCAGCGATGATAACCTTCAAGCCACGCTTCTTAGCGGTCAGGGCGTAGTCCTTTAATTTGAGCGGCGTGCGGTGTGCACTCACGACCTCGGTCTCAAAAGAAATGCCTAAGCCCTTTAAGGTATCGGCCGCATGGATCATCGTCTCCCAATCCGACTGCGAGCCCATAATGATGCCGACTGTCGGTGCGGGGGAGGAAGACTTGCGAGCCATGCCTTCAGCGTGGCGATATCCGCTAACCCTGTGAAGCCCGAAGCGTAAAAACTAATCGAGGTAGGGCACGTATTCGGGGACCAACCGCTTTAAACCCTGCTTGCAGACCGACTTCTCCTGCGGGAGCAAGGCGCGGATGTCCGACAGTAGCCCCTCCAGTGCATCGTACGGGGTACCAGAGGCGACGAAACGGAAGATGCGTTCATGCTTAGTCGTGCGGTATTGCTCACCGTGGTGCTGGAGCTCTTCAACCAGTTTTTCGCCCGGCCGCAGTCCCACGATCTTTATCTCGATATCAATATCTGGACGGAAGCCGCTGAGTTCGATGAGCTGACGGGCCACGTCGATAATCTTTAGCGGCTGGCCCATCTCCAAGACAAGGATATCGCCACCCTCCCCCTGGGTCGCGCTCTGTAGCACCAAGCCAACGGCCTCGGGAATGGTCATGAAGTAACGCTTCACCTCCGGGTGCGTGACGGTGACGGGGCCACCCGCGGCGATCTGCTTACGGAAGATTGGGATGACGGATCCAGAGGAGCCGAGAACATTGCCGAAGCGCACGGCCACGAACTGCGTGACATTACCGGGCCGGCCCTGCATGGACTGCACCACCATTTCCGCCAAGCGCTTCGAGGCGCCCATGACGTTGGTGGGGTTGATAGCCTTGTCCGTCGAAATCAAGACGAAGCGTGTCACCGCAAACTCGGAAGCCAAGGCTGCCACCAAGGCCGTGCCGAGCGTATTGTTCTTCAGCGCTTCGCCTGGTTGGGGCTCCATCATCGGCACGTGTTTGTGCGCCGCGGCGTGCAACACTAAGGCGGGGCGGTGCCGGGCAAAAACTTCGCGCATCCGCAGCTCATCGGTAACGTCGGCGACCACGGGGCAAATTAAGGCCCCACCGCCAGCCGCAATGAGGTCCTGTTCAGCTTGATAGAGCAACGCCTCGCACTGATCGAGCATGATGAGCCGACCCGGATGGCGGAGCGCGACCTGCCGGCAGATTTCCTGGCCGATGCTACCTCCTGCACCCGTGACGAGCACGGTGCGGCCGGTAATCATTGCCTCGATGGCGGTGTCATCGAGCTGCGCGGGAGACCTACCTAACAAATCTTCCACGGAAACCGGCCGGAGGTCGGTCGCGCGCACGCGGCCCCCCGCGAGCTCGGTGAGGGAGGGGACGACCAGTACGCGCAGGCCACTCGCGACAGCGAGCGCGCTGATTTCACGAATCCTTTTCGCGCTTTGGGCAGGTAAGGCGAGAATGACTTCCGTCACGCCATACTTCTCTACCAACGATGTAAAATTTCGGGGCGCACCTTCGACTGGGATACCGTGAATCTCGAGCCCATGCTTGGCCGCATCGTCGTCTAGGAAGCAAACGGGCTGGAGGCCGTGGCCGCGGTGGGATAGCAGGTCGGAAGCCAACTGTTCGCCCGCATTACCAGCCCCGACGATGGCGATGCGCTCAAGGGTGGTGCGGGCAGCCTTATCCGAGACCGTGAGGCGTTCGCGAAGGGTGCGGATGGAAACACGGAAGCCGACGAAGAGAAGCAGCGAGAGGTTGAAGTCGACGACCGCGACACTGCGCGGAAGGCCGAAAGTGGCGGTGGGCCCATTCATGCCGCTCACGAACGGCAGTAAAAGAATAACCAGCGTCGCCAGCGAAAGGGCGAAGACCATGCGTAGCGCGTCATGCAGGCGGAAATAATAGAAGACGCCACGGAACTGCCCGAAGAGGCCAAGCAATAAGAACTTTAAGGGAACGACCCAGAGCAGCGCTTGCGGGCGTTGGGTGAAGAGAAAACCTTCGACGTCCGTATCCGCGGGGGTGAGGGCCACCCCACCGGAAAACCTTATCTCGTAGCTTAACCAAAGCGAAAGCGCCGCCAACGCGCCGTAGACGAAGAAGAAAAACAGCCACCGCTGAGCAAGGCTCACCTTTGACGTGGGGGTACTCAGGGGCATGGACGAGGGGTTAGTAGATTTGCCAAGGGTTTCATTCAATCACGATACGGAAGCCGATGGTTCGGCTCTTTTCACGCTTTAACGCCTTCCTGAGGGGAAGCCCAGAGACCGGGACCCAGTTTACGCTGCCGCCGACAACCGAGGCAAAATCATCCGTGGCCTCAGCTTGCGCCCATTCTTCCACGTTGCCGAGTAAGTCGAAGTAGCCAGCCCCCGTGGATTGCGAGGAGCCCACGGGACGAGCCGAGACCCCATCGGTGTTATCAAAGGTCCAGGCATTCTTCGCGGCCGGCGGCAGCGCCAAGTCACCCATGGCCGCCTTATACTCCGCCACCGTCGGCAACCGGACAGGCCGGCCGCATATCCAGCCCAAGGCCTCACAGAAGGCTTGGGCATTGGCATAGGCGACCGATTCGACGGGAAGGTTTTCGCGCATACTCGCGCTGGGATTGGCTCCCATCACCGTGGAATAGAAACCTTGGGA
>CAITUF010000213.1 GCA_903895475.1 uncultured Opitutia bacterium
CGGTAGGCGACCAAACGGGAGCATGACAATCGCGAGGAGCGCCGGCGCGAGCGCCACGATCGGCGCTAGGATGTAGGTCGTCTTGCGGACGTGGCCGGGCAGCGGGTCTTCCTTAAAGAGGAACTTGAGTCCGTCCGCCGCTGGCTGGATGAAGCCGCCCCTTTGGAGGAATGTGCCAACGAACGGAATCCACGCGATGAGCGGGTGGTTCGTACGGTTCGGGCCCACCCGGCCTTGAATCCAGGCGGATGCTTTGCGCTCGAGGAGCACCGCGTAGGCGGCGATCGACATCAGGATGACAATCGCGGTGAGCCCGCGGGCCGCGATGAAGTACCAAGCCTTCGAGAGGAGGAAGTCGTTGAGCAGCTGTTCCATGGTCGGCTTAGGCTTGGGCGACCGGGGCGAACTTCAGCAGTTTACCTTCCGGGAAGGAAAGAGCGGACCAAGCAGCGCCGTCGAGTTGCACGCCGCCCGCAGGGATGAGCGCGCCGTTGAGGCCGGATAGTGCCGGGACGTTGGCGGAAAGGTCGGACCAGATGCTGGTCGCATCGACGCCGGCAAGCTTTGCGAGCACGAGTAGGTCAGGCAGGACGCCGGCTGGGCCGGGGACCGCTTGGGCGAAGGCCTGTAGGCGGAATTGGCAGTTCACGAAAGTCCCGCTGCGTTCGAAGACGGACAGCACCGGCAGCACAATCTCGGCGGCGGCGGTGGTGACGTCGTGGTGCGTGGCAAGGACGACGCTACGGACCTTCGCGAGCGTCGAAGCGGGCAGGCCGAAAGCGGTGACATCTTCCCGGATGATTAGGACGGACTTCACCTTGCCGACTTCGATGTCAGCCGCGAGGGCCTTAAGGTCGGCATCGGCCGCACGCGTGGTGAGGCCGGTGACGAGGGCACCGCGAAAATTCGGCGAGCGGTCTTCGGAGACCAGCAGGCCGTCTCCGGCGCCACGGTGGGCGGGGATGTAGACCTTGGCACCTTTTTGCTTAGCCAAGTGGGCGAGCACGCGCTGTTCCTCGACGGAGGCGTGGGCGGAACCGACGATGGCGAGCGGGCCGGCGGCGAGGGCTTCCGAAGCGGCGGCGAGCGCGGCGTCAAGCGTCACGGCGGACGTCTTCACCGTTGCGCGGGTAATGCGGTTGGGGGCTTCGACGGCCTTGAAAAGTTCGCGGCCCGAGTCAGCCATCCACGTGTCGTTCACGGCGTCGTTCTGGCGCGGGGTGATGCGGTAGATTTTTCCTTCGCGGGACCACACGGTGGTGTTGGCGCCAGCGGAGGATTCGGTGTCGACGCTGGCCGTCTGCTTGAGGAACCAGACGCGCATCTTGAAGCGGAAGTCGGTGCTCGTGAGCGCGCCCACTGGGCAGATATCGACCGTGTTGAGCGAGTAGTTGTTCGCGAGCTCGCGGCCGGGGAAGCAGGTCAGCGTGTTATAGGAACCGCGGTTCACGAAGCCCAGGACGGGGTCCTTGGCGATTTCGGCGGTGAAGCGCACGCAGCGCGAGCAGAGGATGCAACGTTCGTCGTCGAGCGTGACGCGTGGCCCGAGGCGGGTGTGCTTCGGCTTGGCGTTCTTCTCGTCGACGTAGCGGGAGGCGCCGCGGCCGTATTCCGCAGAGTATTCTTGTAGTTTACACTCACCGGCTTGGTCGCAGATCGGGCAATCCAGCGGGTGGTTGAGGAGGAGCATCTCCGTCACGCCTTCACGGCAGGCCTTGACGCCCGGCGACTCGAGGCGGACGTGCAGACCTGGGGAAACGGTGGTGGCGCAAGCGATGGCCGGCTTCGGCTGCCAGCCGATCTTCGGCTTACCGTTCTCGAGCACCAACTCGTTGGTGGCGCGATCGCGGAGGGGGGAGCCCAGCTCCACGAGGCACATCCGGCAGTTGCCGGCCACCGGGAGCTTCGGGTGGTAGCAATAGTGGGGGACTTCCTTGCCGATTTTGGCGAGCGCATCGACCAGATTGGCCCCCGCGGGGACCTGGTGTTCGACGCCATCGACGTTGAGGGTGACCAAAGAAGGTTTGTTGTCCGTGACCATGCGTCTGGAAAGTTAACCGCAAGTTAGGACACCCCCTACCTGCCGCAAGGGGAAAGGGGAGAAAAAGGGTCAAGTTGGCTCGGGGACAGGGGATAGGAGAAGGGGACTGGTTGGCTGGAGTATGGTTGGCTAGGGGTTGTGCGGCGGCCTTCGCCCGCCTGCCTCGGGTATGCACAGCACTTGCCTCGGGTAGGGACGGCACCACGTGCTGTCCTTTTGCCTCGGTGTAGGGTTGGCACTGCGTGC
>CAITUF010000214.1 GCA_903895475.1 uncultured Opitutia bacterium
AATGCACCCCAAACACGCCGGCAAAGCCGCCCTGCCGCGAATCGATAAAATCGAAGGCTCAGTGGACGGAGTCATCCTGACGCACTGCCACCTCGACCACCTGGGCTCCCTGCCCTTACTGGTCCGTGCCCACCCCGGAGCCCGGGTCTTCGCTTCGGCTGCGACGACGCTCTTTGCCCGCCGCCTGCTTTCGAACTCAATTCAGGTGATGAAGCGCCAACGCGAGGAAACCGGTAACCTCGACCTCCCACTATACGTCGACCAAGATGTGGAACGGGTTGAAAATGCCTTGTCCGCCGTGCCTCTCGCTAACCCGCGCAAGATCGGCCGGGGCGGCGAAGAGATTCAATTGAGCTTCCACCTCGCGGGACACGTGGCCGGCGCCGTGGGCTGCATGATCGAGCACCGCCGCAAACGCCACTTCTTCACGGGCGACGTTAATTTCCAAGCCCAACGTACCGTCGGCGGTGCCGACTTCCCACGCCAGCCAGTGGATACGCTGGTCATGGAGTGCACGCGCGGCGCCACCGCCTCCCACCCCGGCCACACGCGCGCCTCGGAAGAGAAGCGCCTCATCAAAGCCATCAACCGCGTCTGCGACGCCGGCGGCACGGTACTACTCCCGGCTTTCGCTTTCGGCCGCATGCAGGAAATCCTGATGCTCCTCGACGAAGCGGCCGCCGCTGGCAACCTTGCCGATGTGCCCATCGTTGCTTCGGGCCTCGGCATGGATCTCTGCGATTACCTCGACGCCGCCACCAAGAAGACGAAGCAGGTGAAATTTAACCGTCAGGTTCTGCGCGACCTCAACGTCCTCCCGCTTTCCCGTCGCTACATTCAACCGGGCAAGAACCTCCCCGAACGCGGCATCTACCTGCTGTCGAGCGGCATGCTGGTCGAAAAGACACCGGCCTGGCGCATCGCTGCCAACGTACTCGACCATAAAGAAAACGCCGTGTTCTTCGTGGGCTACTGCGACCCGGAAACCCCGGGCGGCGAATTAATCGGTATGGCCCCCGGCGGCGAATTCAAGTTCACCGGCCTCGACCATACGTCGATCCTCCGCGCAGAGGTTGAGCGCTTCCACTTGTCCGGCCACGCCGACCGCGAAGAGCTGGTCGATTTCGCCAAGTCGCTCGCACCGAAAGATCTCGTGCTCACGCACGGTGACCCACCTGCCCGGGCTTGGATGAAGGAAACGTTATCGAAGGAACTGCCAGGCACGCGCATCCACGACCCTGAACCGGGCGTTCCCCTCGACCTGTGAACCTCGCTCCCCTTTCAGTCGAAGACTGGCGGGAGTTCTATTTGACCCGCGGCCCCCGGATGGCCGCCGAGGCTTTTCTGCTCAAACTGGCCGAACTGAGTCCGACCGAACAACGAGCGGTGCTATGTGGGTTGCCCGATACGCGCAGCCTGACGCAGCGCTTCGAGAACGCCTGGGAACAACGCGAGTCAGCCCTCGGAGGCGTCCCGTTCCTAACCAAGGATCTGTATTTCCGGCTGGGGCATCCGACCAACGCTGGTTCGACTTTCCTTGCGGAAGAAATTGGCGTGCCCCGCACTAACTCTTCCCTGCCCGCCGCCTTCCAGCATGACGCGGGAGCGGTGGAATGCGGCCGTACGCAACTCAATGAGTTCGCCTTTGGGCTCTCTGGCGAAAACCCCCACTTCGGCGATTGCCCGCACCCGACCGACGCTTCCCGTCTCGCCGGCGGCTCCAGCTCTGGCTCGGCCTTCGCCGTTGCGCGCGGTCTGGTGCCGTTTGCACTCGCGACCGATACAGCGGGCTCCATCCGCGTGCCCGCCGCGTACTGTGGCGTGTGGGGCCTGCGGCTGTCACCAGACATCGCCCCCGTCGGCGACATCTTCCCGTTATCGCCCGGCTACGATACGCAGGGCTGGCTGGCCCGTTCGGCCAACGATTTGCTCGAGGTTTCGACGGCAGTACTCGGAGAAGCGCCGCCCGCCGGTGCGGGTCTCTGGGCCGGTGACTTGGGTTTAGGCATCGACCCTGCCGTGCTCGCGCCAATGCGTACGCTCGCCCTCAAATGCGGTGCCAAGGAAGACCCGGCCGCGGCCGAACTGCTTCGCCTCGCCTGCACCGAGGCCGCCACGGCCTACCC
>CAITUF010000215.1 GCA_903895475.1 uncultured Opitutia bacterium
CGTTAACCGTCACTACGCCCACGTCGACTGCCCGGGCCACGCTGACTTCGTTAAGAACATGATCACGGGTGCTGCCCAGATGGATGGCGCTATCCTCGTCGTCTCCGCTGCTGACGGCGTGATGCCTCAGACCAAGGAGCACATCCTCCTCGCCCGCCAGGTCGGCGTGCCGAAGATTGTCGTCTGGCTCAACAAGGTCGACCTCTCCGAGCCTGACCTCATCGAGCTCGTTGAAATGGAAGTCCGTGACCTCCTCAATAAGTACCAGTACGACGGCGACAACGCTAAGATCGTCCGTGGTTCCGCCACCGCCGCTCTCGACGCTAAGCCCGAAGGCGAGCAGGCCATCCAGAACCTTCTGGACGCTCTCGACAGCGAAATCGCTGAGCCTAAGCGCGAAACCGACAAGCCCTTCATGATGTCCATCGAAGACGTCTTCTCCATCACTGGTCGCGGCACCGTCGCAACTGGCCGTATCGAGCGTGGCGTCGTCAAGGTGGGCGAAGAAATCGAAATCGTCGGTGTGCGCGACACCATCAAGACCACCGTCACCGGTGTCGAAATGTTCCGTAAGGAGCTCGACCAAGGTCAGGCTGGCGACAACGTCGGCCTCCTCCTCCGTGGCGTTGAAAAGAGCCAGGTTGAGCGTGGCCAAGTGCTCGCCAAGACTGGCAGCATCAAGCCGCACACTCAGGGTAAGGCCCAAATCTACGTCCTCAAGCAGGACGAAGGTGGCCGCCACACCTCCTTCACGAATAACTATCGTCCGCAGTTCTTCTTCGGTACCTGCGACGTCACCGGCACCGTCATCCTCCCAGAGGGTGTCGAAATGGTGATGCCTGGCGATAACGTCACGATCACGGTCGACCTCCAGAAGCCAGTTGCGATGGAAAAGGGCCAGCGCTTCGCCCTCCGCGAAGGTGGTAAGACCATCGGCGCCGGCCAGATTCTTGAAATCATCAAGTAATCAACCGCCGGAAGGCCTGACTATGGTGCCGTGGTTCCCTAAAAAGGAGCCCGGCATTTGTCACTTTCTAACAACCAGCACAGGACGGTAGCTCAATTGGCAGAGTAGCGGTCTCCAAAACCGTTGGTTGGGGGTTCAACTCCCCCCCGTCCTGCCACCTTCCACTTTAAAACTTCTTCAACCACAACCATGTTCGGCCGCCTCCGCACTTTCTGGAACGAGACTCTCTCTGAGGTCTTTGTTAAGGCAACATGGCCGTCTCCGAAGGAGCTGGTGGATTCCACCCTCGTGGTGATTGCGGCGGTCGCCCTTCTGGGCGCCATCGTTTTCCTCTGCGATTTTTCCCTCTCCAATTTAGTGCAGTTCGCGACCCAACTCGTCCGCTAAGCCTCCATGTCGAACACCCCTTCCGATTTCCGCTGGTATACGCTCCAGACTCTTTCGAACAACGAGAGCAAGGTGAAGCGCACCCTCGACCGCACCATCAAGGAAGAGGAAATGGGTGACTTCGTTGCCGAGATTTTGATGCCCGTCAAGACGGTCAAAGATTTCCGCAACGGCAAGAAGCGCGAGAGTGAGATGAAGCTTTACCCTTCGTACCTCTTCGTCCGTGCCCGTCTCTTCGATGACGAAGGCGGCCTGCTCGAAGGTCCCTGGAATTTCCTGAAGAAGACCGATGGAGCTATTGGTCTCATTGGCGGCATGAAGCCGGTGCCTCTCCGCCAGGAAGAAATCAATACGATCATTCAGCAGATGGCGGATGCCGCCGATAAGGTCGTCCCCAAGATCAGCTTCCACGTGGGCGAGCGCGTCAAAATCACCGACGGCCCTTTCGCCAACCTTTCTGGCAACATCGATACGATCGACGCCGACCGCGGTCGGCTGCAGGTCTCGGTCGATATCTTCGGTCGCTTGGCGCCCGTCGAGCTCGAGTTCTGGCAAGTCGAACGCGATGACCGCGAATAATTCCTTTTTCAACTAAACCCACTCATTCTACACAACCATGGCTAAGAAAGTCGTCGGCGAAATCAGGCTCCAGCTCCCCGCAGGTGCCGCTAACCCTGCTCCTCCTGTCGGCCCCGCTCTGGGTGCCAAGGGCGTCAACCTCATGGCGTTCTGTAAGGAGTTCAATGCGAAGACCAAGGACCAGGCAGGCATGATCCTCCCGGTTATCATCTCCGTCTACCAGGACAAGTCCTTCACGTTCATCCTGAAGTCCCCGCCCGCTTCCATTCTCCTCAAGAAGGCTGCGAAGATTGAGAGCGGTGCCGCTGTCCCGAACCGCGACAAGGTTGGCAAGGTCACCCAGAAGCAGCTCATCGAAATCGTTGAGCTCAAGAAGAAGGATCTCCACGCCATCAACCCCGAGAACGCCGCCCGCATGATTGCTGGCACCGCGCGCTCGATGGGCATCGAAGTCATCGGTTAATTTTCACCCAACCCTAAACCCAACTACCCACTGCATCCCGCAG